>NZ_JAQNCQ010000216.1:0-13082 GCF_028368005.1 Geitlerinema sp. CS-897
GATACGCAGAAAATCTTGGTAGAATGTCGGTAGCATTTTTTTGTTGGGGTGGCCGCAAACGCCACCCTCTTTTTTGGGACTCCTCTATTCTCTCAAACAATTGTCCCGTCTGGCTTCCGTCTACCTTGTCACCCTCTCAGACGATCGCCCCCACTGGGGATGGCCGAAGTATTGAGCGTTCGCGGCTAAAGCGAGAGTGAGGCGATCGGGCGAAACGCTCGTACAGGAAATTCCATCGATGTACTCGGGCGTCACGCCCTCGTGCAAGGCATCCTCGAGAGAGGAGATAACGGATACAGTGCTATAGGTCATCGTTTCGGATAAAAGTCGTCGGTGAAACCTATCGAACGGAAAACTGTTTTGACTAGGAATAGCGAACTTGCAGCAGCAGGCGATGCTGGCGAGTCGGGGCTTTGAGTTTGTGGAAGCAAGAGGGGTCTTGAAAGAAGCCAAATCCAGCGTCGCCGCAAATGACGAGTTCCCGATCGCTACCGTAACGGGCTGCGATCGCTTCGTCGGTATGACGTCCAGACTTCAGTAACATTCCCAAGGGTTTATGGTGGTGGGAACCGCGAACCATCACGTGAGGACCGGACAGTTCGTCTGCGACGGGAGTGATGTAGAAGTAAGCCGTCACGAAGTTGTATCCGGCGATGTCGTAGTGATAGTTCGTCGGCGGATAGCCGGTGCGAAGTTCGGTTTCGGGTAAGTCTGAGGCGAGACTCCAGGTCAGATGGCTGGTGATTTGCGTTGGGGAATACCGCAGATAGGTCGAGGCGATTTGATGTAGCAGGGGATCGCTGGCGACTTCTGCAACCCCCGGACAGGTTTCGGGTTCGATCGCCAGGGCCCGAAGGGGACGGTGTCCGTCAGGTAAGCGGCCGGTTTCGTCGAGTTCGCCGATGAAGAAGGGGCGATCGTAACCGGGTTCGGTACACGCGGTTCGGTTGGCGTAGTTCAGACAGGCCGAAACAGTCGCCTCGGGAATTCGCAGGCCGAAGGCGACGGCGTGGGTTTTGACTTCCGAGACGATTTCGCCGAGGGAGGCGTCTGCGAGGACGACGGGCGATCCTGGGTTAAAGGCGTTTGTCTCGACGCCGAGAGGGAGTTTTTGGCGAATATTTTGCAGCCAACTGTAGGACTGGCGAAACCAACGAAATCGACTAAATCGCTGGGTGATATCGCCACGCATCAGTCGTTCGATCGCGTTGGGGGAGGTACTCAACCGTCCGTTTAAGCGAATCATGGTTCGAGCTTTTAAGTTGGGCGATCGCTCGCTCTGCAAGACTTTTGTTGCGCTCATAATACTCTCCTAGGTTTTGTTGAAAACAAGATGAAAGCCGGTTCGTGTCGAACGGCCTCTCTCAGCTTCTTCTTAACACTCACAAGTCTTGGAAGTTTTTCCAGACAATTTGCCTCGAAAATTATTTTTTTATCGATTTTTTTGTCTTTCGTTCTAGTTACAATATTTTTTTTAAAACAACAAATTTTCGCGCCTCAATTTAAATTTGAAACGCGATTTTTAAAGTGCAACAAAATAAAAAATGGAGCTGTTACAAAAAGCCGATTACAGTTTAAGTTTTAAATTCTTCGATTTAGAGTTATATCCCAGCAATCGCGAGGTATTCGATATGTTTTCTATACCCGATCTGATATTTGCTTGAAATTTTCTGGCGTATCCTATTGAGTTTCATGTTTGTAACCTCCTGGTTTCACAGTTAATACAGGATCGACCTCAGAACAGACGAAATTAGTTCTCGTTCGTTCCCGCACTCTGCGATCGCCGCCTCGACTGGATCTCAAACAATCTGAAGTCGCGATCGGTTAGCAAACCTCGGATAACTCAACCAGCGACTTTCTTTTCCTGTAAATACGCAAGCGATCGCCTTTTTCTCAGTTCTGCCAGTTCGTTCGTTCCAATATTAAAGAACTGTCACTGACTAAAAATACTTTTCTATTTGTCTGTATAAATTGCTACAAATATTATTATTTTTAGAATATTTGTTTGAGGCAAGCTCAGAAATAAGTCTTATAAAGTATTCAGGCGATCGCGAACAAAAAAAGCTTTGAATTTTTATCAAAAATCGAAATAGAGACAGTTTTCAAAAAATACAAAAAACATTCTATCTTACTTTTATATCTAACTGCGAACTCAATTGTGCCGTTGCAGACAATTCGATATATATTGGGAATAGTATCGAGTATCCTCAGCCACAGAGCCAGGGATTACCGTTCTCAATTTTTCAATCCCCAACGTTAGAAACAGTTATATTTTCTCAAACACACCATCCAGTCCGTTTCCCCAACCTTCTAACTCGACTCCCCTAAAATCATGGACGTTCGACTCGATTTCGCAGAACTCGGCGACCTCGACCCCATTGGCAACCGATACGCCGATCGCGGGTTGACCTTTTCTAGCAACGCCGTGAGCCTGCTCGATCGCCAAGCGGGGGGACAGGGAAACTTCGAGATCGCTGAAGAAACCGGCGATCGCACGATTTTGACCTATACCGACGGCGACGCCATCGAAGTGGGCATTAACAACAGCCTGCCCGCCATCGTTTCCGGACAACTGACCCTACGCTACACCTCGCCCCACCTCAACCACGCCGTTGAAATTCGCGACGGAAACGGAACCCTCCTCCAAACCACCCTGCTACCCAAAACCACCCCGAACTTTGGCGGCGGCAGTGAATTCGGGAACTTCCAAACCGTCGTACTCGACTTCGTCGGCGACGGGCGATCGATCGCGATCGGCAGTCTGGCCAACCAACTCGGACTCGACGACTTCGACCTCACCCTGAACTTCGAGCCATCCGGCGGTGCGAATGCTCCCCCGATCGCCCTCGACCTATCGAGCGATCGCGTCTTTGAAAACAGTGCCAACAACACCCTCGTCGGCGTACTCACCACTACCGACCCCGATGCGGGAGACCTCCACACCTATACCCTCCTCGACGATGCAGGCGGACGCTTTACCCTCGACGGCGATCGACTCCTCGTCGCAGACGGAACCCTCCTCGACTTTGAAACCGACACCGTTCATACCGTCACCGTTCGCACCACCGACAGCGGCGGACTGAGTTTCACTGACACCTTCGACATCCAAATCGACGATATCGACGAAACCCAACCCAACCAACCCCCGATCGACATTCTCATCGATCCGCCCAGTCTCGACCTAGCCGAAAACAGTCCCACGGGAACCGTCTTCGGTACTCTCGACGCGATCGATCCCGACGGCGACGCTCCCCTCACCTTCACCCTCATCGACAACGCAGGCGGACGCTTCGTCCTCAACGGAAACCAGCTCGTCGTGGCCGATGGAAGCCTCCTCGACTTTGAAACCACCCCCAGCCTCGACATTACCGTTCGCGTCGCAGATCCCGGAGGCTTGAGTTTCGACGAAACGATCGCCGTCAACCTCACGGACGTTCAGGAACCCCCCACCGCCGCCGACGACACCCTCAGTCCTACCGACATTCTGGGAACCCCCAACGACGACACCCTGGTTTACGGAGAACTCGTCCGAGTCTCGATTCCCGACAGCCAACTCCTCGCCAACGACAGTGACCCCGACGGCGATACGCTGCAAGTTGTCGGGGCGATCGCGCCTTTCGTCGGCGGATTGGCGTTTCGCGATGCAGCCCTCGGCGCAATCGTCTTTGAACCCGACGATATTTTCTTCTCCACGGGATCGGGACAGTTCGGCTACCTCATCGACGACAACAACGGCGGAACGGCGGCGGCGACTGTCACGGTTTTCGGAGATGCGATCGCTACCCAAGACGCCCTCGGTGGAAACGACGTTTTAGTGTTAACCGACCCCGTCGCGGTGGATTTGAGCCAAACGGACGACCAAACCCTCAACGACACCCTCACAGTTCTCGGATTTGAAAACGTCATCGGCTCTCCCGACGACGACACTCTCGGCGGCGACGACAACCCCAACCGCCTCAGCGGTGAAGCCGGAAACGACAGTTTGGTCGGGGATGACGGCCTCGACACCCTCGACGGCGGCGACGGCGACGATATTATGTTCGGCGAAGTGCAGGATCTGTTTTTTGGCGGAAACGGGATCGACACGATCGTCATTGAAGAAGATTCCGATAACATCGTCGCCGTTCCCATCGATGTTGAAGTTCTCGTGACGGGAGAGGGAGACGACTCGATCTTCGGTAACGTCGGCGACGAAACGATTTTCAGCGGTGACGGAGACGATATCGTCTCTGGCGAACTCGGCGACGACGCGATCGCCGGGGGGTTTGGAAACGACGTTCTTGAAGGGGGGTCGGGAGCGGATATCTTCGTGTTCGACAGCCCCGACGAGGGAGTCGATACCTTGGTGGATTTCGAGCCGTTTTTCGGAACTGGAGGCGGCGATCGCATTTTCGTCTCCGCCAGCGGCTTCGGTGGCGGACTGACTCCCGGCGTGTTACCACAAGAGCAGTTGGCACTGGGTGCGGCCGCCGATAGCGACGATCGCTTTATTTTCCAACTCTCTACGTTGGGGGGGGCGCTGTTCTACGACCCCGACGGGATCGGGGCGACGCTACCGATACAAATCGCCGCGATTCCCACGACGACCTTCTTCGTCGCCGAGGATATTTTCGTGTTCTAGGGCGTACCTCTAGTCGCGATCGAACCGAAAATGTCAAAATGGCAGCGTTGAAAATGTTAGTCCTAGAGAGCGAGCGACTGTGAGCGAAAATTTTATTACCATTGACGACCAGGCGATTTCCCTGAAAAAAGCGATCTCCTATCTCAATACGACCGGAGACCTACCGAAATTCATCCAAAATATCCTGCATCGTCACGTCATCGAACAACACCTACAGGAGCGCAGCGACCTCGAGGTGGATTCTCAGCAAATCGAGCAGGCTCTGGTCAACTTCCGCATTCAAAACCGCTTGACCGAACCCGGCCGCTTCGAGCAGTGGCTCAAAAGCCAAAATCTCACCTACGAACAGTTTCGCGATCGCGCCGCCGAATCACTGCGTATCGAACAGCTCAAGCAAGAAACGATCGCCGCGACCGTCTCCACCTACTTTCAGGAAAACAAACCCGATCTCGATCGCGTGATGCTGTCGCGAATCGTCGTGTTAGCGAGAACCCTGGCCGACGACATTCGCGCCTCCATCGAGGCGGAAACCGAGACGTTCGAGGCGCTGGCGAAACAGCATTCCGTTACCAACGACAGCAACGCCAACGGCTTGATGGGAACGTTGCAGATGGGACAACTTCCCCCGGAAATTCGCGAACAGTTGCGCGGTCGCGAGGTCGGTGAGTTAGTCGGCCCCATCGAAACGGAAGGTCGCTACATCCTGTTGAAAATCGAGCAGTGGTTCCCGGCGGCGTTAGAGGGTCAGCTCAAACGCCAACTCGACGATCGCTTTTTCGCGCAGTGGCTCCAAGAACAACTCAAAGATAAGAAAATCAAGCTCAATATCGAGTAATCTCCGGGTTTTCTCGACGGTGCGCCGACCGACGCCCCTATCGGATTTGCCCGTTTTCGTTTAAGATAAGCGATCCCTCTCTGGCGATCTGGCCTGAGGGGGAGCGTTGTGCGGCGCGATCTGTGTCAGTTCATTTCTGTTTCTGGCCGAGCTGAGGAGGTGGACGAGATCGTCGGTGTGGCGATCGCACCTTCACACTCAGCCCCGCCAACGATTGCCAAAACTCAGCGAAAATCCTAAATGAGACGTTCTTATCGCGTCAATTCAGCGTTTAGCAGAGTTGTCGATCTCGACCTCCCAAAATATATTTTGCGATCGCGGTAGATTTGATATAATCGTAAAATAACAAGGTTGCCGAGGTAAGCTTTTTCTATTGCTTACACGGATTTATTTGTAAGTAACAATTTAATAAAATTTTATAAGTTTTGATAAAGACAATCTCGAAGTGCTTGGCCGTTCTCTTGCCGGGTATTACCTTAGTATGCCGTGTTTTTTGGGCTTTTATAATCGTACAATATTTATTCCCGATCCATCGCGAGCCGAACTATCAAGAAAAAAACAAATCCAAAAAACATATTTATTTGATTCAAACTGCAAACAAAATAGCGTTTTGCTTCTGTTTTTTATGTCAAATAAATAATTTTAAAAAACAACGATTGTCAAAATTACACCAATATTTCGATCGAGCATTAAACAAAAAAAGAAGCTAATTTCTTCTTGAGTGTGCTGTCCGACGATCTTTTGCCATCCGAACTAGCGATTTCTCCGCCTAACTCAAATCCCGAGATGACGACCTACGAACCCCTTCACCACAAATATCGTCCTGCCACCTTCGGCGATTTAGTCGGCCAAGAAGCGATCGCCAGCACCCTCACCAACGCCCTCGAAAAACAGCGTATCGCTCCAGCGTACTTATTTGCCGGGCCGCGAGGAACCGGGAAAACCTCCAGCGCCCGCATCATGGCGAAATCCCTCAACTGCCTAGCCGTCGATCGCCCCACGGCTACCCCTTGCGGAACCTGCCCGACCTGCCGAGCGATCGCCAACGGATCGGCATTAGACGTCATCGAAATCGACGCCGCCAGCAATACCGGAGTCGATAACATTCGCGAACTCATCGAACGCGCCCAATTCGCCCCCGTCCAATGTCGGTATAAAGTCTACGTCATCGACGAATGCCATATGCTGAGTACGGCGGCGTTCAACTCCCTACTAAAAACCCTAGAAGAACCGCCAGAGCAAGTTATCTTTATCCTCGCCACCACCGATCCACAGCGAGTTTTACCGACGATTATTTCCCGGTGTCAGCGGTTCGACTACCGCCGAATTCCCCTCGAGGCTATGGTGTCCCACCTCAAAACCATTGCCGAAAAAGAAGCGATCGCCATAGCCGACGACGCCGTTACCCTAGTCGCACAAATTTCCCAAGGCGGCTTGCGAGACGCCGAAAGTTTGCTCGACCAACTGAGTTTGCTCCCCGAACGCATCACCGTCGATCGCGTGTGGGATTTAGTCGGTGCCGTTCCCGAAAAAGACTTGTTCGATCTCCTCGAAGCCATCGCTTCCAACAATCCCCAGTCCGTCCTCGAACGCTGCCGCAACCTGCTCGATCGCGGACGAGAACCCCCCATCGTCGTGCAGAACCTCGCCGGATTTTACCGAGACCTATTAATTGCCAAAACAGCCCCGAACCGCAGCGATTTAGTCGCCGTAACGCCGCCGACGTGGGCGAAGCTGTGCGAATTTGCCCAGCAGTGGGACGCCTCGATCGTTTTGGGCGGTTCCCAACACCTTCGTCAGTGCGAGATTCAAATCAAAAACACCACCCAACCGCGACTGTGGTTAGAAGTCAGCTTACTGGGATTGTTGCCGTCAGCGTCGAACTCTGCCACCGCTGAAGCAACTGCCCCCAGTATGCCCGCGACAATGCCCGCCAGAGCGATCGCGCCGCCAACCGTCTCTGGTGGGACACCCCAAACCGCGACGCTACCCACGACAACCACGATCGCATCTCCTCAAACCCACGAGAGCGATCGCGCCGCAACTGGAACGACGCCATCGTCCCCCGTTCGTCCTGAAGCCGAAGAACCCGCTTCAGCAAACTCGACTGCGCCATCTCAGCCCCCTTCCGAACCGGCGATCGCAACTCCTCCCGCCACCACCCGCGAACCCGTTCCGTCAGAACCCGACGACGCGGCGGACGAACCGACCTCCTCAGAACCCGTCGCTTACGATCTGCCCCAGATTTGGCAACAGGTTCTCGACAACATAAAAATGCGAGCGACGCAAGAATTATTGCGGCAACAGGGTCAATTACTGGGATTCGACGGAACCATCGCCCAAATCGGCGTCAGTTCGGGGTTGATGAAACTCGCAGAACGAAAAGTTCCCGACATCGAAGCGGCTTTTCAGCGGACATATCAACGAACCGTTCGCGTCCAACTCGAAGCCAACCGTGGAAATGCTCCCGCCTCGGCGCAGTCTTCCCGTACCGTCCATCAGACTTCACCGCCACCCCAGCCTCAGCACCACTCTGTCGTGCCGACTCCAACGCCGCAGGCTCGACCCATTCCGACAACCGAAACAGTTGCCCCACCGACGCTGTCGCCACCGATCGCTGCGAGCCAATCCCAACCGTCGAGTTCCGACAATCCCCCCTGGGACACGCGAGCCACGACGCCGTCTCCCCCAGCACACAACGATCCGGTTCAGCACGCACCGGCTCCCAACGAGTCTCGCGTGTGGGAAGAAGACGAACTCAGCAACGTGGCCGATCGCTTTGCTGAATTTTTCAACGGGGATGTCGTATCGGTTGACGACGATCTAGATTTTGAGTTTTAGCTCGTCGTCCCGTCATCTCATCATCCCGCTCAGTGGTGCAGAAAACTTTTCGAGATCGGGGATTGACAAAATACATAAAATCTGTATTGGCAGTCAAGCCAGATCCCCGGCATCTTGGAGATGCCTGGGATCTCAGGCAGCCATTTACCGATCTGGGATTTTGCAGCCAACCCTTTAATACGGCGATATGTTTTCTAACAAGGGTTTCAGGACTTTTCTGCACCACTAAGCCTCGTCCCGTCATCTCATCATCACCGATGTCCCTGGTGGAGCGTTTTGACCCATTTGAGTCGTTTGGGACGCACGGCGAGACGAGCGGTGGTACTGGCCATGACGACGAGCCAGTGCATCATGTAGAGGGTTCCGCGCAGACTTTGGAGCAAAATAACCCACAAGGGTTGTTGTTTTCCGTGCAGGCGATCGCAACGACGCAATCCTAAAAACATCCACAACATCGACAGGCCGACGGTTAAAGTGGTCAGGGGACTGAAGATAGGTAAGCGGGTACGGACGATCGCCATGACCAAATCGGGAAGTGCCGCCGTCGGGAGGATATATTGCATCAACACGAAGACGAACAAATCCAACCGCTTCGCAAAACTCAGCCGCGAACCGAACAACAGTCGCCAGTAGTCGAGATAGCGTTGATAGCCACCTTCGGCCCATCTCGAGCGTTGGTGCCAGAGGGCTAGCGGTTGCGTCACCGCTTCTTCCGACACCGTAGGTAGCGTCACACATTCAATATCCCAGCGATCGAGATGGAGGCGCAGCGTCAAATCCAAATCGTCGGTAATCGTTTCCTCGTTGAAATGGCCACAGCGTTCGAGGGCGCTGCGACGGATCAGTTGACCGTTGCCTCGCAGTTCTCCGATACCGCCGAGGGCGACCCGTTTTTCTTGAACGTAGGCATCGAGAATCATTTCCGTCGTTTGACCCTGCGTCCAAAAATTATCGTTGGCGTTGTCGATGGCTTTGCGAACCTGCACCGCACCGACGCGATCGCGCTCGAACAGGGGCAACACGCGCCAGAGGAAATCCGCATTCACCTTAGCGTCCGCATCGAACACCGCGACGATATCTCCTTTCGCAAATTGTAGGGCGTTGTTGAGAGCGCCGGACTTGCCGCCTCGGGCCGTACCGTCGCGGTGGAGGACGCGCAGGCGATCGTAACGCTGTGCCAAGCGATCGAGCAGTTCCGGCGTACGGTCGCTGCTGTTGTCGTCGATCGCCCAAACCTCGTAACAGTCTTCAGGATAATCGAGGTCGCACAACATTTCGACGAGGGATTCGACGACGGCTTCCTCATCTTTCGCCGCCACGAGAAACGAAACGTAAGGCAGTTGAGATCGATCGAGATCGCGACCCCACGAGACCTCAGCGCGAGGCGTGGCGAAGATTAACCGCATGGCGTGTAACCCCAACAGTCCCGTCAGTCCCATGACGAACCAAGCACCCCAAGACACCGAGTGTAAAACGATCGTTCCACCCCACACCAGCGTCAAGACTATAGCTGCTTTGCGCCGTCGTCCGGCATAGCCGCGATAGGAGACTGGCATCTCCGACTCACCACCTTCGCGTTCCTCATCCTCGCGGTCGAACAATATAGCTTGAAGCGGTTCCCCCGCTCGAGACGAATTCCGATCGAACCAAAAATTTGCAGGCATAGTTTAGAGTTGCGTTCGCTGCACTCACCAACTCGAACAGCAGTCGACCTCAAGCGCCAAAGGCTCAAAGAACCGATTAAAGTATAAGTTGGTTATTCATCTTATGGTAAGTTCTCAGTTCCCATTTCGTGCGAAAGACGGTTCGACAGGGGGGCAGACGCAGCCTGCCCGTCGTCGTCCCGGTCGAGTCAGTTGTCAATCCCCTAGTTGGAGGAAATCGCGCCACGATGCCCGCTTTAGAACACTTGCAACCCGCCCCGAAATCCAAGGTGATGGTGTACTTGCCGTACTACAAAACCAACAACCAGCGGAGCGCTCTTCCCTTGGCGATCGGGTTGTACGAAACTGGAAATCTCGAAGGAGAACGTCAGATCGAAGGCGGTAAAAACATCCCCTTTGTCGCGACCTGGAGCGTGTCGAGCCTTCCGGCCGATCCGACCCGCTGTCGGTTGCAGTTCGACGGAAATGCCGATCTCAGTTACGAGACCACGATGGCGAACTACGAGTTCATCAACCACTTGATCGAACTGTTAATTTTCTACAAGAAAAATCGCTGCATCGATTTTTCCAAAGGGTTTTATCACAAACTCCTCGATGTAGACGAGTAAGACTCCAGCCAGAGAACGCCGCTCGGGAAAATGCGATCGCAACCGAATCGGGCAATAGTTCTCGGATACAGGGCGATCGCCAGGGTCGGTCGTTCGAACGAGACTGTTAATCTTAAGAAAAGGATTCGCGACAAAGAGGAGTTTCAAGCGTGCCAACATCCGCCAAGTATCTGATCGTCGGGTCGACAGAACCCTACAGCGGTAAAACTTCCACCCTGTTGGGACTCGCCCGTCAGTTTCAAGACAAAGGATTTCAACTTGCCTGCGGACAGCCTATCGCCTCGGGAACCACCGATCCGTGGCTGGGGCGTCCGCCTGAAGATGAAGTACAGTTCTTGGCGCAACAGTTAAGCCTCGATGCCGATCGCACGCTGTCTCCCCTGTTGCGGACGAACGAGGAAGCGATTCACAAACGCATTCGCGGCGAAGATACCACCGACTACCGCCAGCACATCGCCGAGTTATCGACACCCGACGTCGATTTCGTGTTGTGGGAAGGGGTGGGAACCCTCGATGAAGGGAGTGCGTTCGACCTGTCGTTGCCCCAATTAGCCGCAGTGGTGGACGCGCGAGTGATTCTGGTGGCTCGCTACGGCTCCCCGAACGCCCTCGAGAAAATTTTGGCAGCCCAACAGCGTCTGGGCGATCGCTTAGTCGGTATTACCCTCAACGACGTTCCGAACGACGAACTCGATACCACCGTGACCGAACTGAAAGCGTTTTTAGAAGGACGAGGAATTCCCGTGTTGGGAACGATGCCCCACAGCGCTCTCTTACGCGGCGTCAGCGTGGCGGAGGTGGTGCGCCAACTCAACGCCGAGGTTCTCTGCGGGAAAGAACGGCTCGATTTGAAAATCGAAGGCATTCAAATCGGGGCGATGAGCGTCAACTCAGCCGTGAAGTATTTCCAGCAGCGCCACAACACGGCCATCGTCACTGGAGGCGATCGCGCCGACATTCAACTGGCCGCCTTAGAAACCGCCACCCACTGTTTGATTTTGACCGGCCACCGTTTGACACCGCCAGAACTGGTTCTCAGCCGCGCCGAAGAAGTTGAAATTCCCGTGATTTCTGTCGAACTCGATACTCTGACGACCGTTGAAATTCTCGATCGAATGTTTGGCAGAACCCCCGTTCGCGATCCTCTCGAACTCGATTACATCTACCAAACTGCCGCCGAACACTTCGACTTCGATCGCCTTCTCGAGTGCCTCGGGGCATAGTGATAGAGAACGAGCAGGGGAGACAAGAGGACAAGGAAGACAAGGAAGAACCTTTTAACTGTCTTCACTCTTCACTCTTCCCTCTTCACTGGCGAAGCCTCCTCATCTCCCCATCTCCTGTTACAATAGCGAGGTCGTTCAGTTCCGGTCGTACTGTCCTTTGAGTCAAGTTACAGAGACCTCCGATAAAGTTGATGTATTTTTGCAGGAGCTGGCTGCCATCCAGCAGTCTGGCTCTAAGCGGATCGCCATTTTGGGGTCGCGCCACGTTCCCATCACACACCAACACCTGATCGAGGTGATGAGTTATGCGTTGGTTTTGGGAGGCAATCGTTTGATTACCTCTGGCGCGACGGGTACCAACTCGGCAGCCATTCGCGGCGCGATGCGTGCCGACCCTAACCAACTGACAGTAATTCTCCCTCAGAGTCTCAAACGTCAGGGCAGCGAATCTCGCAAGCAACTCGAACAAGTGATTCATTTGGTCGAACATCCCGAAAACGACCATCTCTCTCTTGCCGAGGCCAGTGCTACGTGTAACTTGGAAATCGTGTCCCGCTGCCAGCAACTGATTTGTTTTGCGTTTCACGACAGTCACACGCTACTCCAAACCTGTCGCGACGCCGAAGACCAGCGTAAAATCGTCACGCTGTTCTATTTCGACTAAGTCTCGTTTCCGTTTGGGTAAGTATGATGACGGCGTTAGAGTTGTCCGATCCGGCGGTGTTGCTGTACGCGATCGCCGTCGCTGCTGCTTCGATTTATTTTCCATACTTGTTTGTCGCGTATGCCCGGTTTCGCATCGGCTACGACTTGTCTGCCCCCCGTGCCATGTTCGACAAACTACCTCCTTACGCCCAACGTGCGGCTTGGGGCCATCAAAACGCGTTAGAAAGTTTTATGCCTTTTGCGGCAGCAGCGTTAATCGTTTACGTGGTGGGTGTCAGCTCGCCTTGGGCGTCGGCAGCAGCGGTCACGTTTGTCGTTGCGCGGTGGCTGCACGCAATATTTTATATTCTCGATGTTGCCCTGTTGCGATCGGCCTCGTTTGTCGTTGGAGGGTTTGCGACGCTGGTGTTGTTCGTTTTGGGATTGCTAGCCGCTTAGACGGTTGACATCCTCTCCCAGCAACCCGTTCCGGGTATGCGTGGAGATTCCTTGGGTCGCCCCAAAGATTTCCTGCTTCAACAGGTGCCAGCTAGACTGAGCCAACTCAGCCCCCGCCGCCTCCCCTCCACAGGCAGTTTCGATTCCCCGTTGCCCACGGGTACAGATAACTTGTCCACTCGC
>NZ_JAQNCQ010000217.1:0-5429 GCF_028368005.1 Geitlerinema sp. CS-897
ACTTCATAATTTTGTCGAGAAATATTATTGTAACTTATAAAGTGGACGAGTTAAGTCAATTCAGATTTATACCTTGAGCAAGACGGCTTCTTGTTCATTTTCCACCCCCAGCTTTTGATAACTTTTTCAGCAAACCCTATGTAAGCCTGACAACTCAGCCAACTTTTCCTGACTGATTACAAGCTCTTTTCTATAAGACCTAATATTCGACCAATTACTGCCAGAATATTTTGCATGCATATCAAAATAAGAGGATGCATTATAGTATGTCTACAGCATATAAGTAGCATTTAAGGGGGTTAAGATAATTATTAGCAAAATAAGATTATCGTATTTGAGAGGATGTCTGAGAAGTCGAGACGAATGGCTGAAACCCTAATTTTCTCGTTGAGTCACGATCGCATCTTATGCTGAAACTCTGATTGTTCCCGATGTAGCTACCCTTTTCAGATATCCTCTAAAACACCTCACCCTCAGACGCGGGATCGGATCGATCGCCGATCCCCGATCGATTTGGCACAATAGAGTTATCCCTAACCCGCGTTGTCGAAGTCGTTGCAGTCCCAACAGAGGGTCGATCGCCCCACCCGCCTCAACGCACATCGCACAAACGCACCATCGTCTCGCGTTTTTGCAGGATTTCCTCAAGAAGGTTAATATAAGTTAACACTGACACTCATAAAACCGAGAAAAGAACCGCTCATAAGAAACGAGGAGGAAGAACCCCGGTGAACAAACGGTGGAGAAATGCAGGCTTATACGCACTGTTGGCGATCGTCGTCATCGCCTTAGCGACGGCGTTCTTCGACCAGCAGCCCCAAGCCCGACAAACCGCGAAATACAGCGAATTTATCAGCGCGGTCGAAAGCGGCAAAATTGAAGGAACCATCAACCTGAGTTCCGATCGCACCCAAGCGATTTATACCGACCCCCAAGGCAACGGCAAAGTCGTCGTCAACCTGCCCAACGACCCCGAACTCATCGATATCCTCACGGATAACGGGTTGGACGTGCGGGTGATGCCTCAAAGCGACGATGGCTTCTGGTTCCGCGCCCTGAGCAGCTTGTTCTTCCCGATCTTGCTGTTAGTGGGACTGTTCTTCTTGCTGCGCCGCGCCCAATCCGGCCCCGGTAGCCAAGCCATGAACTTCGGTAAATCCAAAGCGCGGGTTCAAATGGAACCCCAAACCCAAGTCACCTTCGGCGACGTTGCGGGTATCGAACAAGCCAAACTCGAACTGACGGAGGTTGTGGACTTCCTGAAAAACGCCGATCGCTTTACCGCTGTCGGTGCGAAAATCCCCAAAGGCGTGCTGCTCGTCGGACCGCCGGGAACCGGTAAAACGCTGCTGGCTCGCGCTGTGGCTGGGGAAGCTGGGGTTCCGTTCTTCTCCATCTCCGGTTCTGAATTCGTCGAAATGTTCGTCGGTGTCGGTGCATCTCGCGTCCGCGACTTGTTCGAGCAAGCTAAACAAAACGCTCCCTGTATCGTCTTTATCGATGAAATCGACGCCGTAGGTCGCCAGCGGGGTGCTGGTTTAGGCGGTGGTAACGACGAACGGGAACAAACCCTCAACCAACTCCTCACCGAAATGGACGGTTTCGAGGGCAACACGGGCATTATCATCATCGCCGCCACGAACCGCCCCGACGTTCTCGACGCTGCGTTGATGCGCCCCGGTCGTTTCGATCGCCAAGTCGTGGTCGATCGCCCCGACTACGCCGGACGCTTGGAAATTCTCAACGTCCACGCACGCGGCAAAACCCTCTCCAAAGACGTAGATTTAGAAAAAATCGCCCGTCGGACTCCTGGCTTTACAGGGGCTGACCTGTCGAACCTGCTCAACGAAGCGGCGATTCTGGCAGCCCGTCGCAACTTGACCGAAATCTCGATGGACGAAGTGAACGACGCTATCGATCGCGTCCTCGCCGGTCCCGAGAAGAAAGATCGCGTCATGAGCGAGAAACGCAAAACCCTCGTGGCCTATCACGAAGCCGGACACGCCCTCGTCGGTGCCTTGATGCCCGATTTCGACCCGGTTCAAAAAATCAGCATCATCCCACGCGGTGCTGCTGGCGGTTTGACCTGGTTCACCCCCAGCGAGGAGCGCATGGATTCCGGTCTCTACTCCCGCTCTTACCTGCAAAACCAAATGGCAGTCGCCCTCGGCGGTCGCATCGCCGAAGAAATCATCTTCGGTGAAGAAGAAGTGACTACCGGCGCGTCGAACGACTTGCAACAAGTGGCTCGCGTGGCGCGTCAGATGGTGACGCGGTTCGGCATGAGCGAACGCCTCGGTCCCGTGGCTTTGGGTCGCCAGCAAGGGAATATGTTCCTCGGTCGCGATATCGCCGCCGAACGGGACTTCTCTGAAGAAACTGCCGCCGCCATTGATGAAGAGGTGAGCAAGTTAGTGGACGAGGCTTACACTCGCGCCAAACAGGTGTTGTCGGAAAATCGCTCGGTTCTCGATCGCCTCTCTGAAATGTTGGTCGAAAAAGAAACCGTCGATGCCGAAGAACTGCAAGACCTACTCGCCAACAGCGACGTGAAGATGGCTGCGATCGCCTAAAGTTCTCGATCGCCTTTTCTCAAAATAATTTACATCGCACTTAGAACGAGGGAACGTCAACGCGACGATCCCTCGTTTCGTTCGATCGCACGCCGATACAGGACAACCCCCCCTCGACTCTAGGCGATCGATGCGCCGTCTTCTCGGTAAATTGCTACAACCGCAGGTTTCGGCGGTTCGTTGGCTTGTTTCCCCGGCCAGTTCGACCCGATCGGTACGTTTCGCATCTGGACGATTTCCTCGCCCTCGGGAGTTTTCACGACAAACTTCCGCGTTTCCATGCGGTAGTTTTGCCGCGTTCCGTGGGATTCGCCGGGATGTTGAATGCCTAAAAACAAGGTGGTTTCGTCCTGAGTGAAAAACGGCCCCGTCGTCTCGCACTCCATCGGCCCGATACCGAATAAAAACGCTTTCCCCGCATCGCGTCCCGACGTGGGAACGTACCAAATCGAGTTGTTGCCATACACGCCCAACAGCTTCGATGACGGTAACGGGTTGCCCAGATCGTCCGTCCGGCTGGCAACGGGGCGATTGTGCTTGCTGGTGGACATATCTGTCACCATCCAAATGTTGCCGCTGCGATCGACCAGCAAGTTATCGGGATTGGCAAACCCCAATCCGCCCTCTGCGGGTTCCCCTCCCATCGCCACCATCTGCCAGCGAAAACGCATCGCCGCCGGATCGCTGTCGTCCTCCTCCAACCGCATAATCCAACCGGGTTCGTAAGGCACTTCGCCGTTGGGACTCTTAAAAACGCGGGCGTCGGGGCCGCCGTCGCGATCGGGAGAACCGGAGGTAAAGCTAATATACAACGACCCGTCTGGAGCGATTTCGGTGTCTTCCGGGCGGGCGGTACAGGTGACGCCGACGGCGTTGGCGGCAAAGTGAGCGTCGATGAGAATTGCCCCCTGTTTTTCTGCGGGGGTTCCGGTGTAAATGTCGTCGAGGGTTTGGTAACTGCGTTTGTAGGCGGCGATTTGGGCGTCGGTGGTGGCGGCGAAATACTGTCCGTTCGACGGTGAATGTAAGATGAGCTGTCCGCCAACGATTTGACTGGGAGAGTCGGGATTGACGGGAGTTTGGGGAGTCAGCGGAATCCAGGTTCCGGTTCCGTCGGGGTTGAATTTCGCCCCGTACAGCATTCCGTCAGCGAGAAGTTGAGAGTTGGCTTTGTCGGTGGGGTTGGTGACGAGACCGCGACTGATAAATTTGTAGACGTGGCCGCCTCGGCGATCGCACCCCGAATAAAACGCCAGGGGTTTTCCGGCTTCTGCCCGCACGCCGACGGCTTCGTGGCGATAGCGTCCCAGCCAGGTGTGTTTGGTTCCGTAGTCGTTGGGGTTCGCCGGGTCGATTTCGACGATCCAACCGTATTTGTTCCCTGCCAGTTGGAAGACGTTCCCTTGTCCGTAGAGGGCGTCTTCAGTCATGAAAAAGGGCAGTTGCGAGGGATTGACGGACGACCCATCGAGGTTGACGGCTTCGGGAACTTGGGCGTGAAAGTTTTCTTCAGCACTGAGGACGGTTCCCCAGGGCGTGGTTCCTCCGGCACAGTTGGCGAAGGTTCCGATAACGCGATCGCCCAAACCGTCGTCGTATCCCTGCTTGTTCGTTTTGCGGAAAATCACCGTCGCCGCTCCGGTACTCTTGAGATAGCGATCGTCTTCTAAGCCAGAAATTCCCGTCACGCGGCGATCGGCAACGTCGTTTTTACGCATCCATTTTCCGTTTTCGTCTCGACGCAAAGATACCACCCCCAACCCTTGGTCGATTAGGGCTTCTCGGCAAATGTGGCGAATTTGGGCTTTTAGGGGGTTGTTGTCGCCGAGGGCGAAGGCGTTGAGGATTTTACCACCTGTCGCCTCGAGAACGTCTCGGACAGGGAGAGATGTTCCGATAACGGATTCGTAGGTTTCGAGCCAAGTTTTGGCACTGATGTACTCGAAGTTAACGGTCAGATAGCCTTCGTTTTTTCCGGTTTCGACGAAGCTCAGATAGTCGTTGTTGTAGCCGATGCGGGAGTTCCCGAGGCGATCGCCCCAGGCGAAAAGAACGTCGTACTGAAAGCCGTCGGGAAGAACGAGATCGTCGAGAACGTCGTAGGTGCTATAGTCCTCCGTGCGATCGCTCTTAGACGGGCTGTCGTGACTTAAAGGAATCGGCCCTTTAACGGGGGAAAATTTACTAAAAACGCGGTTTTGGCCGGAATCGATCGCGTCGAAGACCGACTGAGCGGTGTCGCTGCTGCAAGATTGCAGAGAACTGAGAGCAACAGTTCCTGCAGTTCCTCCGAGGAAGAACAAAAAGTTTCGGCGGTTGATTGACATGGGGATGATGTGCGATGGAGCGATGTCGTTTTAGATTTTAGACGATGTTAGATCGATCGATTTAGAGGTTAGATCGGCAAGCAAGTTTAAGATAAGGTTAATTTGAAATGTTGCTTTGATTAAATCAGTTTAAAAACACCACTCAAGAACGCGAGAATTTCCGATCGCACGCGAATAATACGGAATCCATTTTCGATAAACTGGGTTTCAAGAGGTTTTCACGCCCAGAGGCACAGAGGACACAGAGAAGGGCTTGTCGCGTTCGGCAAGATCGCTGTTTCGTCAATTCAAGTTTGAAATTCGGATTCTGTATAAAACGCCAGTTTTGAAATCGCTCGATATTTCTATCGCATAAAAAAACTCCCCCAGAGAGCTACATTTTACTGGTTGCATCTCAATTATGTAAATTCATCGAATTGGGCGCACTCAATTTCCAGATCCCCGGCATCTCCAAGATGCCGGGGATCTTATACGGGAAATGCTAATCGGGAATTTTGCCACCCAAAACTGATGTTTTTGCAAAACTGAG
>NZ_JAQNCQ010000218.1:0-4170 GCF_028368005.1 Geitlerinema sp. CS-897
ATAAATTTACTCAACTGAATTTGGGGATGGTAGCGAATCAACAAATGCACGTGGTCTGACTCCCCGTTAAACTCAATCAGGTTAACCTCCCATTTTCGACAAGTCTCGTTGAAAATTTCATGCAGGCGATCGTGAATTTCCGGCTCTTCGGAGTTTAGGGTGACAGAAAAACTAACTTCACGAGATTTCAAGGGTTTTGGCTCTCGAATTTTCAATTTTTTGTATCATGCTATACATTTATAACCACAAACTCCGAAGACCCCCTTATTTTTCGTTTAAGTACCGTTATTTCGGCTCTTCCGAACTTACCATGCAAGAAATCGCTGAAACCCTTACAGGACAAGAGTTTTTGCTAAACTGTATAAAAAGTCCACTCAAATCGCGAAATGCCTTTCCAGATATAGGCTACAAGCATTTACCCTACACACCAAGGTCGGAAGAGCCGTTATTTCTTGAGCCGAACAACCAATGGTGTGATGGAGGGCATTAATAATCGTCTTAAACTGATAAAGCGTCAAGCTTATGGCTTTATGAATTTTGAAAATATGCGCAAGCGCTTTCTATCTTGCTTTGTTTGATAACTTTCTCTTATAAGATCGTATCCCGAAGACCCCTTTTTATCTTGATTTTGTTACACAACTGATTTAGGGTTGCTATATGTCAAACGCTCAACCGCCGTCAAACAGCCAACAAGCTAGCTTAAAACCTATTGCCGACGTTTTGTCCGAACTCTCAGTTGAAGGCGATCGCGGACTGAACGCATCCGAAATCAGAAAACGTCAAAAACGCTATGGCTTAAACCGCCTCAAAGAAACCCGAGGCCGCAGCACCTGGAATATTTTTCTCGACCAGTTCAAAAGTCCAATTATCGCGCTGCTGAGCGTGGCGGCAGTGTTGTCGTTTTTATTCCAAGAATGGATCGAAGGCATTGCCATTATTATCGCCATTTTACTCAACGCCTCCATCGGCTTCTTTACCGAAATGCAAGCGGTAAAATCCATGGAATCTCTCAAACAACTGAGTAAAACCAAAGCCAAAGTACGTCGCGACGGAGATGCTTGCGAAATTGCCGCCGAACACCTCGTTCCCGGCGATATTATTCTGCTCGAAGGTGGCGACATCGTGTCGGCGGACTTGCGGGTTCTCGAAGCCTCCAAAATGCAAGTGGACGAATCGGCGTTAACGGGGGAATCCGTTCCCGTCAGCAAAACCGCCGAGGTGTTAGACGAAGAAACCAACATCGCCGATCGCAAAAATATCCTGTTTCGCGGAACCGCCCTCACCCGAGGATCGGGAGAAGGAGTGGTCGTCGCCACGGGAACGAACACCGAACTCGGGCGTATTTCCGAACTCACCGCCTCGGCCGAAGAAGAAATCACCCCCCTCGAAAAACGCCTCGACAAACTCGGCCGCAGCCTGATTTGGTTGACGTTAGCGATTTCGGCGTTGGTGGCGGTGGCGGGAATCATCGGCGGAAAAGACCTGTTGCTGACCATCGAAACCGCGATCGCCCTCGCCGTGGCCGCCGTTCCCGAAGGCTTACCCATCGTCGCGACAGTGGCGTTAGCCAGGGGAATGTGGCGCATGGCGAAACGCAACGCCTTAATTAACCGCCTCTCCGCCGTCGAAACCCTGGGGGCGACGAACATTATCTGCACCGACAAAACCGGAACCCTCACCGAAAACCGCATGACCGTCGCGCAATTGGTTCTCGAGTCGGGAACGGTCGAGATTACGGGAGAGGGACTGTCTACCGACGGGAGGTTTCGACGGGACGGCGAACCTTACGATCCCCAAGAAGACGAAACCCTACGCCGACTCTTAGAAGTGGGGGTTCTGTGTAACAACGCCGCCCTCGCAGAAAACCCCGATACCGACGAAAGTACCGCCGTCGGCGATCCGATGGAAATCGCCTTGCTGGTCGCCGGTGCCAAAGCAGACCTTCACCAAAAATCCCTCGTCGATCGATACCCAGAAATTCGAGAAGTGGCCTTCGACAGCGAAACGAAGATGATGGCCACGATTCACGAGAGCGACGACGGGTATTTCGTGGCGGTCAAAGGCGCCCCCGAATCCGTGCTGTCTGTCTGCACTCAGGTGGCGACCCCCGAGGGTATCGTGGCGTGGGAGGGCGATCGACGCCAAACCTGGAACGATCGCTGTACGGAGATGGCGAAAGACGGATTGCGCTTGCTGGCCTTCGCCTGTAAAACTGTCGGCGATGAAGAGGCGAACCCTTACGAAAATTTGACCTTATTAGGGGTGTGCGGGCTTCTCGACCCCCCGCGTCAGGATGCGAAAGTCGCCGTCGGACACTGTCACGATGCTGGAATTCGCGTCATTATGGTGACGGGCGACCAACCGATTACCGCCCGCAACGTGGGTCTTGCAGTGGGGTTGACGACGGAACGGGAAACCGAGGCCAAACTCGGGAAAGAACTGCAACCACTCGAACAGCTTTCGGATAAAGACCGCGATCGCCTGCGTCAGATTCCAATTTTCGCCCGCGTCAGTCCCGAACAAAAACTCAACCTCATCGCCCTGCATCAAAACAACAACGACGTGGTCGCGATGACAGGGGACGGGGTCAACGACGCCCCCGCGTTGAAAAAAGCCGACATCGGCGTGGCGATGGGGAAACGGGGAACACAGGTCGCCTGCGAAGCGGCGGATATGGTATTGCAAGACGACGCTTTCGCCACCATTATCGCGGCGATCGAACAGGGACGGGCGATTTTCGGCAACATTCGCAAGTTTACGATTTACCTGCTGTCGGGCAATACTGGGGAAATCGTGGCCGTGGCGATCGCCGCGTTGATTAACGCCCCGCTTCCGCTGTTACCGTTGCAAATTCTGTTTCTCAACGCCGTCAACGATGTGTTTCCCGCCTTGGCGTTGGGGGTCGGAGAGGGAAGTCCCCATTTAATGCAGCAACCGCCGCGAGACAGCCAGGAACCAATTTTAGCCAAACGCCACTGGCATTCGATCGCCAGTTACGGGGTTCTCATCGGCCTAACTGTGTTAGCCGTGTTTTGGCTGTGTTTGGGACCGTTGAACTGGCCGCAAGATTTGGCGGTTACGGTGTCGTTTTTGAGTTTGGCGTTCGGGCGGTTGTGGCACGTTTTTAATATGCGAGATCGCAACTCTCCCCTGTTCCGCAACGAAATCGTGCAGAATCCCTACGTGTGGGGTGCGTTACTCATCTGTACCGGACTGCTGCTGACCTCGGTATATCTCCCCAGTTTGGCGAACGTGCTGCAAGTCGTGCATCCTGGTGTCGAGGGTTGGGGGTTAATTTTGGCGGCGAGCGTGTTACCGCTCGTTATCGGACAAATCGCGATCGAACTTCAGAAAGCTGGATTTCAGCGATGGTTGAAACAGCGGATGGGGCGATGATGGGATGACTGGTGACTGGCGACTGTAAAAAGCCTCCTCATCTCCTTAGCTCCTCGTTACAATCAAAGTACCGAGAGCCGTTGGAGACGCTGGGGTTATGGCACGCATCGTCCTGATTGCTGGATTTGAATCGTTCAACGCGGACTTGTACCGTCAAGCGGCGGAATTGGCACGATCGCGATGTCCCGAACTCGAGATTCTCACTTTTAGCGATCGCGACCTCAGCCACCAACCGAACTGCGTCGCCGCCGCCTTAGACGGGGCCGATGTCTTCTTCGCCAGCCTCATTTTCGACTACGACAGCGTTCTTTGGCTGCGAGAACGAGTCCGAGACATCCCCGTTCGCCTCGTGTTCGAGTCGGCCCTAGAACTGATGAGTTTGACGCAACTCGGGGCGTTCAGTATCGGTGAAAAACCCAAAGGAATGCCCAAACCCGTTCAGTTTATCCTCAGTAAGTTTTCTAGCGGACGGGAAGAGGACAAACTCGCCGGATATCTCAGTTTCCTGAAAGTCGGGCCGAAACTCCTCAAATTCGTTCCCGTCAAGAAGGTGCAAGACCTCCGCAACTGGCTGATCGTTTATAGCTATTGGAACGCTGGGGGAACGGACAACGTCGCGGCCATGTTCTGGACGTTGGGGGAAAAATATCTCGGCTTGTCTGTCGGCGAAATTCCAGAACCCATCGAAACCCCCAATATGGGGCTGCTGCATCCCGATTACGACGGTTACTTCACGTCACCGAAAGCCTATTTACAGTGGTATCGGCGTCGAGG
>NZ_JAQNCQ010000219.1:0-3248 GCF_028368005.1 Geitlerinema sp. CS-897
AATCCGGCGCTCGCACTTGGGAGATTTTAGCTTCCTTGGCGGCTACGGCTGCCCAATCTGACGACTCCTTTATTGACCTCGTTGCCCAGGCCATGCCTTGGCAGGCTTCGACCTGAGTGAGCATCGCTAAACAGATACTCCCGATATCGGGACAAGGGGAGCCATGTCTTCAAAGTCCCTCTGCCAGCCCCCCTTTGAAAGGGGGGTAGAGGGGATGGAGAGGGATTGAGGGTGAAGGCGACAGGCGATCGAACCTCAGATCGATTTGTCAACAGATCGGTTAAGATTGTGAAGAAATCTATCGTTCTGTTAACAGCGCACCGTCTGGACGCTTTTTATGTCTCTCCCAATTCGCAACGTTGCAATCATCGCCCACGTCGATCACGGCAAAACAACACTGGTTGACGCCCTACTCAAACAATCCGGCATCTTCCGCGAAGGGGAGGACGTACCGGACTGCGTGATGGACTCGAACGACCTAGAACGGGAACGGGGCATCACCATTCTGTCGAAAAACACGGCAGTTCGCTACAAAGATACTCTCATTAATATTGTCGATACCCCCGGACACGCCGACTTCGGTGGAGAAGTCGAACGAGTTTTAGGCATGGTAGACGGCTGCATCCTCATCGTCGATGCCAACGAGGGGCCGATGCCGCAAACCCGTTTCGTCTTGAAAAAAGCCTTAGAAAAAGGTTTGCGTCCGATCGTCGTCGTCAACAAGATCGATCGCGGCAAAACCGATCCTTACGGTGCCGTCGATAAAGTCCTCGACCTGTTCATCGACCTCGGTGCAGACGACGACCAATGTGATTTTCCCTATCTCTTCGCCTCTGGATTATCGGGATTTGCCAAAGAAGATCCCGACGACGACAGCGAAGATATGCAGCCCTTGTTCGAGGCGATTTTACGGAACGTTCCGCCGCCGATTGGCGACCCCGAAAAACCGCTACAACTGCAAGTGACCACCCTCGACTATTCCGATTACTTAGGTCGCATCGTCATCGGCCGCGTCCACAACGGTACGATTCGCGCCGGACAGCAAGCGGCGTTACTCAAAGAAGACGGCAGTACCGTCAAATCCAAAATTAGCAAACTGATGGGATTTGAAGGACTGGCGCGCGTGGAACTCGAAGAAGCCACCGCCGGAACGATCGTCGCCGTGGCTGGGTTTGACGATGCCAACATTGGCGAAACGATCGCCTGTCCCGACGAACCCAAAGCCTTACCGCTGATTCGTGTAGACGAACCCACTTTACAGATGATGTTCTTGGTGAACGATTCCCCGTTCGCCGGACAGGAAGGACAGTTTGTGACCTCCCGTCAACTGCGCGATCGCCTGATGCGAGAACTGGAAACTAACGTCGCCCTCCGTGTAGACGAAACCGACTCCCCCGACAAGTTCGCTGTCTCTGGACGCGGGGAGTTGCACTTGGGTATTCTCATCGAAACTATGCGTCGGGAAGGATACGAATTCCAAGTGTCCCAGCCGCAGGTGATTTTCCGCGAAGTCAACGGCCAGCCTTACGAACCGTTCGAGTTGTTGGTGTTGGACGTTCCCGAAGAAGCGGTTGGCGGTTGCATGGAACGCCTCGGCGAACGCAAAGGCGAAATGCAGGATATGCGGATGGGAAGCGGTCGTTCTCAGTTGGAATTTGTGGTTCCGGCGCGGGGTTTGATCGGGTTCCGAGGTGAATTCATGCGCCTGACGCGGGGTGACGGCATCATGAACCACAGTTTCCTCGAGTATCGTTCGATGTCGGGAGACGTAGAAACTCGCCGCAACGGGGTCATCATCGCTTTTGAGGAAGGGGTGGCCACGTTCTACGCCTTGAAAAACGGCGAAGATCGCGGTGTGTTCTTTATTACGCCGGGAACGAAGGTGTACAAGGGCATGATTGTGGGTGAAAACAACCGCCCGCAAGACCTCGACCTCAACGTTTGTAAGACGAAGCAACTGACGAACCACCGTTCTTCGACGGGTGACGAGTTGGTGCAGTTGCAAGCCCCTGCGGAGATGACGTTGGAACGGGCGTTGGAGTATATCACTTCGGAAGAGTTGGTGGAAGTGACGCCGGAATCGATTCGCTTGCGGAAGATGCCTGCGAAGAAGTTGGCGCGTCGTTAAGATATAGCCATATCAAATGATTCGCGGCAACATCCCATTTCGGTAAATTGCTGTATAAGATCCCCGGCATCTTGGAGATGCCGGGGATCTGGGGTATCTGGAGAGGTGGTGAGGCGTGAAAATTTACACTTAAATGTTGGGTTTCGCTGGAACTCCACCCAGCCTACTGAGAAAAGATGCGATCGCTCGTCAAATCCAAGCCTTCAAACGTCGGCGATTCCAGTTTTTCTGACCCCTGAAACTCTCGAGGTTCGTACAGTCCCTCAACCCATTCTAAAACCGTAATTTTCGAGGCGATCGCATCGAAAATCCAATATTCAGGAATTTGCAACGCAGCGTATTCAGAACGCTTGTATCGATAATCCTCTTCAGGATTTCCAGGGCTGACGATTTCCACGACCAGCATCGGCGGTTCTTCGAGAATCGCAGAAGGAAGATTTCGTAACCCTTGAAGTTGCGCGTTCGTGATAATCACTAAATCTGGAATTCTCGATTTTTGAACGCCCGTTCTCACACCAATAGTTCCAGGGCGAACGAACCAATCGCGATGTGTTTTTTGAATTTCTTGTTTGAAAACATCTTGTAAAAAATCGAGGATATCCGCGTGTAAACCGCTGGCGGGAGGCATTTCAACCAAGTATCCGTTAACGAATTCGCATTTTATATCGCGATTTATGGAATGCGATCGATACTCTTCAAAACTATATTTTTTGGGAATCGTTACAGTCATATCAAAACTCTCCATTTATTTTTCTCGCTCTCTGGATCTTTGACTGTTTCATAGATTTCTCTAAAATTTTCTTTAAACTGATAAACTTTTCAAAAACGTTTTGACTGTTTGTAAACGATCTATGGCTTTTCTAATTCGTCTTTGTTTGATTTTTTTGATGTTTAAGCAAAAACCATTTGGCTCCTTTGATTTTACTTTAAACTTCACCTGCTTTCGGATTTTATACAAATTGTCATTTACGGCTTTAATAACGCCAATTCAAGTTTGAAATGCAACGGTCTCCGATCCCTGACTATAAAATACCTCAGAAGGGGTTCGATAGTCAAGAGATTTTCGAGGACGATCGTTGAGTAAATCTACTGCTTTTTTTACCGCATCCGGTGACAAGAT
>NZ_JAQNCQ010000220.1:0-48191 GCF_028368005.1 Geitlerinema sp. CS-897
AAAGCTTGCCGGAAGTCATTCTGCATATCCTACTATTTTTGTCAAGTCAGTTGGCTCTTGAATGTTATTTTCAAGTCAAGGGGTCAGTTGGCTGAGTCGAAATACCTAATTCCTTTCCGATTCACTTTATACTACTTATATACTACATTTGAAGTGCGGAATGTGGGTTTGGGGGGATTCACCACAGAGACACAGAGAACACAGAGGTTTGACTGCGGCGAGATCCCCGGCATCTCCAAGATGCCGGGGATCTGGAGAGATGCCGGGGATTTGAACGAGAGCGCCAGGTGGGGAGGCGTCGCGCTCTGGTTCAATCCATCGATCGCACGATCGCAATTCGACAATTTGTCCCGTTTGCCACTTCGCATTCAAAAGTAGCATCGAGTTGATCGACCAGAATATTAACTAGCTTCAACCCCATCGATTTCGGGCGTCCTTGCAAGTATTCCTTGGGAATTCCCACGCCGTTGTCGCAAACGGCCACTTCAACGGTCGTGTTATCCCGTTCCCGCAACGTGACCCAAATTTCGCCGCCGTTTCCGTTGGGAAATGCGTGTTCGATCGCGTTCGAGAGGAGTTCGTTGACGATTAAACCGCAGGGAATCGCCGTTTCGATACTCAATTCGATCGCCTCGGCTTCGATACGAACCTCGATCGGTTGTCGATGCAGCTCGAACAAATCCGACAAATGCCCGATCGCACTTCTCAAATAGTTTGAAAAATCGATTTTCGAGAGAGATTCCGACCGATACAAATGCTCGTGAATCAACGCCATCGTCCGCAGGCGACTTTGACTTTCGAGCAACAGCGATTTCATCCGTTTATCCCCGACCTGACGCGCCTGCATCGCCAGCAAACTGTGAACCACGTTGAGATTGTTTTTGACCCGATGGTGAATCTCCCGCAATAGCACTTCCTTTTCCTGCAACGATGCCTGAATTCGCGCTTCGTAATTGTGGCGTTCGGTAATGTCCTCCGCCAGTCCCGCAATTCGATAAGGTCGATCGGTTCGATCGCGAATCAAAAACGCCGTATCCCGTATCCAACGAATCTCGTTCTCCCCGCGCAAGATGCGATATTCGATGTTGTACGCCCCTCGTCCCTCAAAAAACACTTTCCACGCCGACGCAACACGATCGCGATCGCTCGGATGAATCGGATCGAGCCACGACAGCGAGCGATCGTACAGTCGCTCTCGTGAAATCCCCCAAATTTGCTCGTAAGCCGGACTGACGTAAAGAACCTCGTGAGTTTCGAGGTCAGTTAAATAAAACACCTCCTCAATATGTTCGGTGAGCTGGCGGAACTTCTCCTCACTGCTGCGAAGTTCGGTCTCGGCTCGCTTCGCCGCCGTCACGTCCCGAACGATTTTCAACAGCGTAACGACCTCAGACGTCCCGTCGAACTCGGGAATCACGCGAATCTCATACCAGCGATCGCACGGCTGAAAAAACTCCTCCACCTTCACCGCTTCCCCCGTCTCGAGAACCTGGCGCATCGCCGCATCGCAGGTGTCGGCGTACTCCGTCGGAACTCCCGTTTCCGCCAAAGTTCGACCGACAAGTTCCGTGGGATCGTCCGTTCTCGGGGGAATCGTGGCGTTCGTATAGCGATAGCGCAACTGGCGATCGAACCGACTGATAATATCCGGCGTGTTAGCCAGCAAGCGGCGAAACTCCGATTCCTGTCGCCCCAACGCTTCTCGTGAGGCTTGCAGTTCCCGCGTGCGAGCTTCAACTCGGTTTTCGAGTTCGTGGTTGAGCCGCTCGAATTCCAGTTCGACCGCCTTGCGATCGCTAATATCGTTGAGCGTTCCAAACAGTTTCACCGTTCCCCGCTGACCGTCCCGCAGTTCCCGCAACCACACCTCGAGCCAGCGTATCTCGCGCGATCGCGTTACCAAGCGTATTTCAACAATTCTCTCATCTCCCCCGTCGCTGAAAACCGCCTGTCGAAGTGCCTCGAACGGTTCGCGATCGTCCGGGTGCAAAAACTCCTCGAGCGGTTGTCCCAAACTGTCCGCGATCGCGAACCCAAACAGCCGCGTCCACGCCGCATTCAAAAACGTCAACCGTCCCCGGTCGTCCGTTTGAAAGATCGCCTCTTGAATATTATCCGTCACGAAGCGATAGTGCGCTTCGCGGTCTTCGACTGCCTGTTGCGCCGCCTTGAGTTCGGTAATTTCCGTCACCACCGAACTGACCGCAAGCTTTCCGTCAGGGAGTTCCAGGGGATTATAACTCACTAACCACGTCCGCAGGCGCTGGGGATCGGCTGGAGTGATGCCGCCAACTTCGAGATTGCGAATCGGCTCGCCAGTGGCGAGAACTCGTTGGTAAAGCTGCTCTAACTCCTCAGCCAGTTCCGGCAAAATCTCGCGAACCGTCTTCCCAAGGTGGTCTCGAGCCGCAGGTCCGTTTATCTCCGCCAGGATATCGTTAATTTTGAGAAACACTAAGTTTTCGTCGACCAAAGCCAACCCCACAGGTAACGTACTGTAGAGATAGCTCAACTCGGCGTTTTTTCTCGCGATTTCCTCCTGCGCGTGTTTGAGAGGATTTACATCTACGAGACTCAACACTAACCCGTCGAAACTGCCATCTCGTCGGCGAAAAGGATTGACCCGCAGCAAAAACCAGCTTTGGGTTTCGCGGTTGTAGACTTCCTGAGAAAATTCACCGCCGTTGTCCGTCACTTCAGTTAGGCGATCGAGTAAATCGGGAACGTCGAGGTTGTTTGAAAAATGCTGGAGAGGACGCCCGATATCGCTCTCGACTAAGGGAACGGCGTTCGTCACGGCGGGGGTAAACTTGCGAACTCGCAGGGTGCGATCGACGAAAATTACGCCAATTTGGGTACTGTCGATAAAATTATTCGTATCTTCGTTGAGAGCCGCTAACTCGCGAATTTTCGACTGATATTCGGCGTTGAGGGTGTGGAGTTCTTCGTTAACCGACTGAAGTTCCTCGTTCGTACTTTGCAGTTCCTCGTTCGAGGCTAAAAGTTCTTCGTTCGTCGCCTGTTGTTCTTCGTTGCTGACTTCGAGTTCTTCGATCGTCTGTTGCAGGTTTTCGCGAATGTTTTGAAGCTCGGTTTCCAATTCCAAAACTCGCTGGGCAGCTTCCGCATCCGTCTCGAATTCCAACGCCTTGGGACGTCCGATCTCCGACGAACCGTCAGCTGAGATCGAAATCGCAAAACATTCCTCTACCGGAGAGTTTGCCGGACAATAGGCGGCGTTGAGGTTGAGGTTAACGACCGTCTCTCCCTCCTGTTGCCAGCGAATTCCCCGATAGCGCACGGTTTTCTGTTCTCGCCGGGCCCGTTGCAAGGCGGCTTTGAGGGGCAAGTGCAACGCTTGAGGAAGCATTGTATCGATTTTGAAGGCCCCTTTCGGAACCTGTAACAGTTGGAGTCCGTCGCCGAAAACGTGTAACAGGCGATCGCCGCTACCGACAACGAAACAGGTCGCATTGCGATCGGCTACGAGGGTTTCAAACGCCGCTTGTAAAATCGGATCGAACCGAGGTGTTTTCATTTCGGGAGGGGATCGGTGGAGGGCGCGATGCCGCAGGGGTTCGAGGTTGCGAGGCGACAGGTTCAAGCGCACGTCGCGACGTTTGCGAAACAGTTTCGTTGCCGAATCGAGGCTCTCGAATTCCCCATCGAGATTCCCGAGGGTTTCAGAACTTCCTAAAAAGAGAACACCCTGGTGTACTAAGGAGAAGTGCAGGGTTCTCAACACCTGTTGTTGCAGGTGAGGCTGCATATAAATCAGCACGTTGCGACAGCTCACCACATGCATTCTGGAGAATCCTACGTTTTTAATCAGGTTGTGGGGAGAAAAAACCAGTAAGTCCCGCAGTTCCCGGCGAACTTGAAGCTGACCGTCTCGAACGGTGAAATAGCGATCGAGCCGTTCGGGAGAGATGCGATCGGCGAGGGTTTCCGGGTAAATACCGAGGGAGGCTCGTTCGAGGGCGATCGCGTCGATGTCCGTCGCAAAAATCTTCACGTCCAGGCGTCGGTTCGCCCGCCGTCGCGCCTCGTCGAGAACCATTGCCATCGAATAGGCTTCTTCTCCCGTCGCACAGGCGGTTACCCAAGCCCGTAGCTGCTGCCCTCGAGTGAGACGCTCCAGCAAGGGAGGTAACACCTTCGTTTCGAGAACTTGCCAAGTTTCGACATCGCGAAAGAAACTGGTGACGCTGACGAGGAGATCCCGCCGCAGTCGCTGGCGTTCGGTTGGAGAGTTCTTGAGATAGTCGAGATATTCTCGGATATCGCTGCAATCGCTCAGTAACAGTCGACGTTGAATGCGGCGGGTGAGCGTTCCCGTTTTGTAGTGGGAAAAATCGAGGCTATCGTCGTCTGAAAGAGACTCGATAATGTCGTCGAGGGGCAGCGAGAGATCGTCCGAGAGATCGCTGCGCCAGGATTCTGTTGAAGAACGTAGAGGTGAGTCGTTTTGCTTGAGCGATCGCACCAGGGTTCGCGCCAGTTCTTCGGGAGACAACACCAGATCGACGACACCACTGTCGATCGCACTTTCGGGCATTCCCGAAAACTCTGCCGATGCGGGAGATTGGGCAAAGGTCAACCCGCCAGCCTCCCGAATGGCTTGTAAGCCCAAGGTTCCATCGCTACCAGTTCCCGAAAGAACGATCCCGATCGCTCGAGCGCCCATATCGTTAGCCAAACTGCCGAAAAAGCGATCGATGGGGAAGTCGAGACCCGACGTTTCGAATTGAGGCTCGAATAGATAAAGCCGTCGCTGGCGAGCCACGAGCCTCGCCCTCGGGGGAATGACGTAGATTGTATTCGGTTCGATGGCTAATCCGTCGCGAACGACTCGCACCGCAAGCTGAGTTTGATTTTGAATCAGAAGGGGTAAGGCACTCTCGAAGTTAGCCGCCAGGTGTTGCACGACGACGAACGCCAGCTCGGTATCGGGGGGGACGTTCTTGAAAAAGGCTTCGAGGGCGCTGAGTCCTCCGGCAGAAGCCCCGATGCCGACGACTGCCAATCGATCTCCAGGTGAAGACGACGCATCGAACGGCGGGGAATGGGAAGAAGACATCAAGAAATTTTGGACGAGATCGAACGGTTCGCGTCCCAGTTCTGGGTCGTGAGAACCTCAACAAGACGCGACCGATTAGTGGGTAAGGTTTATCCTCTTTTTAACATAAAAAAGTTTGGTTAGCTGATAAGTTTTTATGTTTTGATATCGTTTTATTTATAAATATTCTTAGAATTGGTCATTAAAAAAACACTATAAGTCCGCTATCGTACAGACAAAATCAAGATTAAATGCCAAGCCAGAACTAAAGATCTCAAAACAAAGCTCTCTCTTGCAAGTTTCGATAAACTGATACGATCGCGTTTTCACACTTCGGCGTGAAAATTTGAATTGATACCATTTTTCGTTAAACTTGTTAGAGATAGTCCGCAAGTTTATTTGTCACATAAGTTGAGTTTCTTCGCCTCAACTCAACAGTCGTAAGTGTAGGTACTTTTTATTAGATTTCCTCGATCGAACCAACCTACAACCATTTATAGCAATTTTAATTCATTTGTGGCAACTAACAGAAGTGAAACTCCAGACTAAAGGTCGGATGGTCTCCTCAGATCCTCGACACCCCCAAGATGCTGAGGATCTCACACAGCCATTGACCGATAGGGGATTTTGCCACGAATTATTTAATATTGCCATATAGCAAAGTTTATAAAAAAATGATACGATACGGAATCCGAATTTCAAACGTAGTTTTATCAAACATGGCAAGCCCTTCTCTGTGTCCTCTGTGCCTCTGTGGTGAAGACAATAATTCAAACTAACAAACGCGATCGCAACAGTAAGAATGAAGCTAAACATTAGCCCTCCAGCATCATCGAGAAACGAGAGGGCTTAGTTACCATTTCGATCGCCTGAGTTCGATTCCCTTATAACTTAGTAAGGAATGCGATCGCGCGGCGCACTCGAACCCGCTTTTTTCTCAAGAAACTCGATAATTTTCCCAGCAACATCGACCCCAGTGGCAGCTTCGATCCCTTCCAACCCCGGAGACGAATTGACCTCCATCACCACCGGGCCGTGATTGGCGCGAAGCAAATCGACACCCGCGATTTTTAAGCCCATCGATTTAGCCGCCCGCACAGCCGTCGATCGCTCCTCCGGGGTAAGTTTGATTTTTTCAGCTTTTCCGCCCCGGTGAATGTTCGATCGAAACTCACCGGGAGCGCCCTGACGTTTCATCGAAGCAATCACTTTATCGTTGACCACAAAACAGCGTAAATCGGCTCCCTTCGCTTCCTTAATAAACTCCTGCACCAAAATATTAGCGTCCAAGCCACGAAAAGCTTCGATAACCGACTTGGCAGCTTGATGGGTTTCCGCGAGAACCACCCCGATGCCTTGTGTCCCTTCAAGAAGTTTGATCACCAACGGCGCACCTCCGACAATCCCGATCGCCCCCTCAATATCTTGCGTCGAGTGAATGAAGCCCGTCACCGGCAAACCGATGCCTTCGCGGGCGAGAATTTGCAAACAGCGCAACTTGTCGCGCGATCGCGAAATCGCCTGGGACTCGTTAGCAGTAAACACCCCCATCATCTCGAACTGTCGCACCACCGCCGTTCCGTAAAACGTATGAGATGCCCCAATACGAGGAATCACCGCCTCGAAATTTTCTAACGGTTTACCCTGATACATTATCGACGGGCGATGAGAGGTGATATTCATATAGCACCGCAAATGATCGACCACCTTCATGTCGTGGCCCCGTTTCTCTCCAGCTTCTTTTAAGCGTTTGGTCGAATACAGGGAGGCATTTTGAGATAAAATCGCAATTTTCATAGAAAAAAACTCGATATAATCCTTGGATGCGTTTTCGTGCTTCCGCACGAGCATTTTTCGCCTTATTCGTGGGCTTGGGATTTATGGGCTTGGGCGTGATGCGCCGCCTCTTCGTCCCGACTGAGGAGGTAGGACTGACCCGGATCGACGAGAAACCGTCCGCGCACCGCTTGACGTCCTAACAGCATCCGAAACCCCATCACGTCGCGGTTGGTGAGAGTCAGTTCGATCTCCCACCGTCGTCCTGCAAGTTCGACAGACGTTAGGACGACATACCGTAATTCTGCCTTCCCTCCAGAGTTGCGAACCTCGCGACGGTCTAAAACCTCAGCGCAGGCGATCGCCGTACTTTTCGTATCCCGTTGAATGGGATGGACTTGAAAACGGACTTTTTGCGTTCCGTTTTCTGTAAACGGTTCGATATCGAAAGCATGAAGTGCCGACGATCGCGCCCCCGTATCGATTTTCGCTTTAATGGCAGGAATCCCGAACTCTGGCAGTGCGACCCACTCCCGCCAACCCATCGTTTCGTTTGGTACTGTCACCTGATGCCAACTCCCTGTTTCTCCCAATTCCTGGCGTGGGTTCCAATGGCTCGATCGGCACTTTTTCGATCTCCTACGGTCTTGAATAACAGGCCGCCCTAAGATCTTAACGCGCTCTCGCATGAGAACGACAGCTCTCGGCTTCGTCTTCGCAACGATCGCCGCACTCGTCACCGCTACGCCCCGTCCTGTGTTCAGTCAGTCTGCTGAAGCGGCCGAGGCCCTTCAGTTTGTCTGCGATGCCAGCGATGGCGTACCGATCCTAGAAGCGGTCACCGAGCGAGGTGTGTTACCGCTAGTCCGATGGGAGCGCGATCGGGCAACGGCAGCGGGCGTCACTCCAGACGTTACCTTAGATATTACGGGATTTCGCGAATGTCGAGAGGCCGCAGAGCAATTAGAACTCGCCGCTCGTCGCGGCACGCTCGATTATTTAACCCTAGGTCGCGTTGACGGTCAACTGGCAATTTGTTCGGTGAGCGATCGCCGGTCTGGGTGCAATCGTATCAATCGCGTCGTCGTCATCGGCCAAATGGGACGCAACGCTCAAACGGTTATGTCCCAACTGTTCGAGTTAGACTTCATCCCACCTCAATCTCAATGCGACATCGACGAGGCCGTTTACGTGGACGTGAACCAATATCTCGATCGCGACCCCGAGACGCCGCTTTCCTGTCAATGTTACTGCGGGTTCTGCGTCTGTCCGAGGTAGAGCTAGGATGATGGGATGATGGGAAATTCTCTCCTTATATCCTCATCTTCCGGTTGGGGGCGGTGCGTGACGCGGTAACGTACCATTGACCTGACAACGGCCAACATTTTCCGGCCGCGTCACACTACGATTCTTCCCGGTTCCCAGTTCCCGGTTCCCAGTTCCCGGTTCCCCGTTCCCAGTTCCCGGTTCCCCGTTCCCCGTCTTCACTGGTGACTGGTGACTGGTGACTGGTGACTGGAACACTGTTCCCCGTCAACGGATCGATTATTCCCGAGCCGAAAACCATTTAACATAAAATATTGCAACGTCGTAGAAGTGAGACTGTTTTATGAAATTCAACGCGATCGCAACGGCACTGTTAGATTGGTCGGGTGACGCTTTAGCGATCGGATTGCCCGAAAATGCCGTGGAATTAACCGGCGAATTGGCGCAACTGGACGAAAAACTGGCTGGAACCCTCAAAGAACTCATTGAAGAAACGGAATTTGACGGCAAACGAGATAACAGTGCCGTCACTCGCGTTGGTGGGGGCAGTACTGTCCGTAAAGTGATTTTGGTGGGACTGGGTAAAGCCGACCATCTCGACGATTGGCGGCGGTGCGCGGCGATGATGGGACGTTTGGCGAAACAGGAAAAATGTAAAACCCTCGGCGTCAGCGTGCCGCAGTGGAATAACGACCCCGCTTCGACGGTTCGATCCCTCGTCGAAGGGTTCGAGTTGGCACTTCACCAAGACACGCGCTTCAAATCTGAAACAGATGACAAAGGTGCGATCGTCGAAACTGTCGATTTACTGGAACTGGACGGACAGGACGAGGCGGTTGACAAATCGCTTAAAATATGCTCTGGCGTTTTATTGGCGCGGGAGTTGGTGGCCGCCCCGGCTAACGTGGTCAACCCGATTACCCTGGCCGAAACCGCCCAGGCTATGGCGAACGAGTATGGCTTAGAGTTAGAAATTCTTGAAAAAGAAGACTGCGAAAAACTGGGAATGGGGGCGTTTCTCGGCGTCGCCCAAGCCTCAGCTTTACCGCCGAAATTCGTCCATTTAACCTACAAACCCGAAGGCACGCCCCGTAAAAAACTGGCGATCGTCGGGAAGGGTTTGACCTTCGACTCGGGCGGCCTCAACCTGAAAACCGGGGGTAGCGGCATCGAAACCATGAAAATCGATATGGGCGGAGCCGGGGCGACCTTCGGTGCAGCCAAAGCGATCGCCCAACTGAAACCGGACGTAGAAGTTCACTTCATTTCCGCCGTCACGGAAAACATGATTAGCGGTCACGCCATGCGTCCCGGCGACATCCTCACCGCGTCCAACGGTAAAACCATTGAAGTGAACAACACCGACGCGGAAGGCCGCCTCACCCTCGCCGATGCCTTAGTGTTTGCCGACAAACTCGGCGTCGATGCGATCGTGGACTTAGCCACTCTGACGGGGGCTTGCGTAGTCGCGTTGGGCAATACCATCGCCGGGTTGTGGAGTCCCGACGACGAGGTGGCGAACGGGTTGATGGCAGCCTCGGATTTAGCCGGTGAAAAACTCTGGCGTATGCCCCTCGAAGAACCCTATTTCGAGTTGATGAAATCCCTCCATGCAGACATGAAAAACGCGGGAAGCCGTGCGGGAGGCGCGATTACGGCAGCCTTATTCCTAAAGCAGTTCGTCGAAAAAACTCCCTGGGCGCACTTAGACATCGCCGCCCCCGTTTGGGCAGATAAAGACAACGGCTACGACAGTGCTGGGGCGACGGGCTTCGGCGTGCGAACTCTGGTGAATTGGGCGATGATGTGACGACCGGATGGGGAGATGATGTGACGACCGGATGAGGTGAAATTCTCTCCTCGTCTCCTTACCTCCTCACCTTTCGGTTGGGGGCGGTGCGTGACGCGGTAATACAACATTGACCTGACTGCGGCAACATTTTCTAGCCGCGTCACGGCACCCTACGAATCTCCCCCTCTCCCCTTCTCCCCCTCTCTCCTTCTCCCCCTCTCCCCCTCTTCCCTTTTCTATGAACTCGAACTTACGCAACCGGACTTCGTTGTGGTGGACTTCGCCGGAAAAGTTTCCGATGTTGGTGTGGAGTACGTCGGTGTTGGTGGTGGCGATCGCTGCGATTTTGGCGTTTCTCTACCAACTCGGCAGTACCAATCTCATCGACGAAACGGAACCCTTGTTTGCCGAGGCTGCCCGTCAGATGACGGTGACGGGAGATTGGATTACCCCCTATTTCAACGGCGAACCTCGGTTCGATAAGCCGCCGTTGGTGTATTGGCTGATGGCGGTGGGATATTTGACCTTGGGGACGAACGAGTGGGCGGCGAGGCTCCCCTCGGCGTTGTCGGCGATCGCACTGATGGCGGTGACGTTCGTAACTCTTTGGCGTTTCGTTCCCCCCGCGAAACTGACGGGACGGGGGGCGTTGATGCCTTGGGGGGCGGCCACGCTGGCGGCGGTGGCGATCGCCTTTAACCCGCAAACGCTAGTGTGGGGACGCACGGGCGTCTCGGATATGCTGCTGTGTGCTTGTATGGGATCGTCGCTGTTGGCGTTCTTCTGGGGCTACGCCAGCGAGGGGAAAACGTCAACTCGGGCGTATTTGACCTTTTTCGCCTTGATGGGTTTGGCGGTGTTGACGAAAGGCCCGGTGGGGTTCGTCCTCCCGGTCTTTATCGTGGGGGCGTTTTTGCTGTACGCGGGACAGTTGAAAGCGGTGTTGCGAGAAATGCGCCCGGTGCGCGGAATGCTGCTGTTTTTAGCGATCGCGGTTCCCTGGTACGTCTTGGTGATGGCGACCAACGGAGAAAGCTATATCGAAAGTTTCTTTGGCTATCACAATTTCGAGCGGTTTACGCGGGTGGTGAACCATCACAGCGCCCCTTGGTATTTCTATTTTTTGGTAGTTTTGGTGGGGTTCGCACCCTGGTCGGTCTATCTTCCGGCGGCGATCGCTCGTTTGCAGGTGCTACCGCGCCGAGCGTGGCGAAATCTCCCTCGCTCTCAACAGTTGGGAGGGTTTGCCCTATTTTGGTTTGCGGGGGTGTTCGTGTTTTTTACAGCGGCGGTGACGAAACTTCCGAGTTATGTTTTACCCCTGATTCCGGCGGCGGCGATTTTGGTGGCGTTGCTGCTGGCGGAGGAAACTTTGGGTCGTCCTCGGTTGCGGCGAGGTTGGCTGTCGGTGAGTCACTGGCTGAGTTTTGGGATTTGGTTGGTGTTGGCGGTGGCGATCGCCACGGTTCCCTTTTGGATTGGGAAAGATCCCGTCGTGGACGACATCGATGAGGAAATTTGGAAATCGGGGTTAACCTTGGTGGGATCGGGGGTCGCCGTGGCGATCGCGATGGCGATCGAGGGCGTGGTAGTCAGCGATCGCCGCCGTTGGATGTCGGGGGTTCATGTCGTCAGTTTTGCGGTGTTTTTGCTGGTGATGGTACATCCGACGTTTCAGTTGCTCGATCGCCTGCGTCAAGAGCCGTTACGGGATTTAGCCGAGACGGTCAACGCGGAACGGGTTCCGAGTGAGGAACTCATCGCCATTGGCTTTAAAAAACCGTCCCTGGCGTTTTACACGCAGCAACCCGTCACGTATCTATCTCGGCCGTCTTTGGGGCGGAAATATTTGCGAGAACGGGTACAGAACCACCCCGAATCTCCGTCGACGTTGGCGATCGTGGATAAAAAGCGCTTGCGGAAGTTGGGTTTGCGAGACGGACAGTTCGATCGCTTGGATAAAGAACGACGCTATCGACTGGTTCGGATTTATCACGATCGCCTCGATAAGTTTACTCACAAGGATAACGATATCGATTGAGTCGCGCGATCTCGATTCGGTTCGGGGCGAGCGATCGAGTCAACCCGATCGTTCGCCTTCGGGATTATGTCGCTAGTTGGAATTGGCGTCGCGAGTCTGGCCGGTAACGTCGCGCAGTTGTTCGAGCGTACTCTGCATTTCCGCCATCATGCGGTTGTGATGCTCCATCATCATCGGACGCACTTCTTGCATTTGTTCTGGGGTCAACGTAGACATCAGTTCGTGCATTTGACTCATCAAGTCCAGCATTTCTCCTGACATTTGCATCGGCATCCCTTGATGGGACATTTGCCCGCCTTCCATCATCTGCCCGGACTCCATCATTGAATTCGGTTCTCTTTGAGCGATCGCGGACTCTTGGAACGCTGTCGAACTCACAACGGGTTTGGCGATCGCGCTGAGAGTTCCGAGCGTCGCAAACGTCATTAAGGCAGCGATCGATTTTTGATACTTTGGGTATACGTTCATATCGTATTTCTCTTCAACGAACAGTTTCAATTCTCAAGATACCGATCGATTATGAAATGAGAGTGAATAGGAAACTCTAACCCGGGTGCATCCCAGTTTTGCAATTGAAACCCCACCCATCCTCCCCTTGCTAAGGGGAGGTGCTGAAGGCGGAGGGGTCTTTCTACAAAATTGATATGTACCCACTCTAACCTTAGAAAAGAGAACTCAGAATCTCATAAAAACTATCGAGAGAGTTACTGATTTTCAACTGATATACTCGAGAATTGTAGATTGTAAAGCGGAAAATCAAACCGCTTGCTGTGACTCGCGCTATCCACTTGAGCTGTACCGTAAAACTGACCCGTCCGGAACAGTTTTTAAGCTAACTTTGCCCGACGTAACATAACGGCATTAATCGCCACGATGACCGTCGAAAGACTCATCAGCAGCGCTCCCATTGCTGGAGAGAGAACGATTCCCCAGGGTTGAAGGACTCCAGCCGCAAGGGGAATCGCAATGACGTTATAGCCCGTCGCCCAGAAAAGATTTTGAATCATCTTTCCGTAGGTTTTTTTCGCCAAATTCAACGCTTTGACGGCATCTAACGGATCGTCTTCGACCAACACCAAATCGGCCGATTCGATCGCGACGTTGGTTCCCGCCCCGATCGCCAAGCCCATATTGGCTTCGAGTAACGCGGCTGCATCGTTGATTCCGTCTCCGACAAATCCCGTGGGGGCTTCTCGTTTCAATTCTTTAATGCGGTTGACCTTGTCTTCAGGAAGGACGCGAGCGTAATAGCGATCGATGCCTAAATCTTCAGCCACCGACCGAGCGACCGCCTCCGCATCGCCGGTAATCATCACCGCTTGAAGGTTCATCTCGTGCAAGCGATCGATCGTAATCCGGGCGCGTTCTCGTACCTGGTCTGCCATTGAAATCACGGCGATCGGGCGATCGGAAGTCATGAGAACCACAGCACTTTCGCCCCGCTTGTCCGCTCGATCTAACGCCTGTTGGAGTCGATCTGAGAGCGAGAGATCTCGTTCCTGCACCCATTCCGGGCGACCGACTCGATAGGTCTGTCCGTCGATTTTACCTTCGACTCCCTGTCCCGTCACCGTTTGGAAATCTGCCATTTCGGGAAGATCGAGCTGACGCTGACGAGCGGCTTCGACGATGGCTCGAGCGAGGGGATGTTCTGAAGCGTTTTCTAAGGCGGCGGCGATCGCCAAAGCTCGATCTTCGTCCGTTTCGTCTACTGCAACATTTTGAACCCCAAACTTGCCCTGAGTCAGCGTCCCTGTCTTATCAAACGCCATAATTTCGATATTTTTAGCTCGCTCTAAGGAGTCGCGGTTGCGGACTAAAATGCCGTTGCGAGCTGCCAGCCCCGTTGAGTTAGCAATGACGAGGGGAATGGCGAGACCCAACGCGTGGGGACAGGTAATGACTAATACGGTTACGGCTCGGTTGATGGCAAAAACCAGATCGTCTAAGGACAGCCAAACGATAAAGGTTAGCGTTCCGACGGAAATGGCAATTATCGTCAGCCAATAGGCGACTTTATCCGCTAGAGCCTGGTAGCGACTGCGAGACGATTGAGCTTCTTCGACTAACCGCATAATTTGACTGATGGCGGTATCGTCTCCAACTCGCGTGACTCGAACCTTGACCGAACCTTCTGTATTGACCGATCCGGCCACGACTTCGTCTCCGACTTCTTTCGTGACGGGTTTGGACTCTCCGGTTAAAAACGATTCGTTGACGCTAGTGTTGCCTTCGACTACTTCGCCGTCGTTGGGAATCTGTTCGCCAGGACGAATGAGGATGAGATCGTCTGTTTCGATTTCGCGAACGGGTACGTCTTCAATCTCGCCATCTCGTATCCGGTGAGCTTCGTTGGGTACGAGCGAAGAGAGTTCTTCGAGGGCTTTACTCGCTCCCTGCACCGAGGCCATTTCGACCCAGTGACCCAATAGCATGATGTCGATGAGAGTCGCCAGTTCCCAGTAAAAGGGTTTGCCCTCGAGTCCTAGGGATACTGCCAAACTGTAGATAAATGCGACACTAATCGCCAGGGCAATCAGCGTCATCATCCCGATCCGGCTCTGGAATTCGTTCCACGCTCCTTTCAAAAAAGGCCAACCGCCGTAAAAGTAGAGCGCAATGCCGAGAATGGGGCTAATCCAACCGGCACCGGGAAACGAAATTGCCTCGTAACTCAACCAGCTTTGTAATTGTGGTGAAAAGTAGAGAACGGGTAGGGTCAGAATTAAGGAGATGAAAAATCGGTTTTTAAACATCTCCGGGCTGTGATTTCCGTGACCGCTATGCCCGCCACTCTTTCCGTTATGGTTATGTCCGTTATGGTGTTGATGTTGGTGGTTCTGCTGTTTGCGATCGTCTTTGTTAGAGGTTTGATGATGATTCATACCGTTCTCCAAAACGTTTTGTTTTAGAATAAACTCAAATCAAAAAAATCAAATAATTTCTATAAATTATAAATTATAAATTATAAATTATAAATTATAAATTATAAATTATTTTTTTGTAATTAATTTTACTTAATTTGAATTCATTTTGATAGTTCCTGTACGTTCAATATAATATTTAAATTGCGCTCGAACTTCATACTTTTGGAGTAAATTTTTAGCTGACATGGCACGCGATCGCATCAAACTCAAACGAGCGATCGCAGAAAAATTGAAAACCTGTATCGATCGACCGGGTTTCGAGTGAAACGAATTATGCTAGGTTCTCTAAACCCTCGATCGTGGGTACATCTCACTTTTGTAAAAATATAAGTCTGGGGTCGGTTGGACTTCGGCAACGCTGCCGTCCATAGGTGGAGCGATCGCTTCACCCAATAACAGCTCAATTCACTGTAGAGACTCCGATCTGATAAATTTACATTTTTGAGATGCACCCCCAAACCCAGTGTATGGAAGGAAAAATCGCGATAACCTGTAGCAATAAAAGCCGCAATTTTTAAGCCATTTTTACAAAAATTATCTAATTTTTAGACTCAGAGAACCGATTTGACGAGTTCTCGAACTATCAGTTCGGAAGAACGCCCTCTCTTAGAGTTCGATATAAATATGAAATAGCCATGAATTGACACTCGAAGGCTGGGGAGTGTCAATCTGCATCTTCTGTCGAGTCTTCTGTTGCTGGGGGTGCGAAGGTTACATCTTCGTAAATCGCGGCGATCGCACACTCGAGTTCGAGACTGACAAAGCGGACGGTTTCACCTACAATATAGGGTTGGAATTCCCAAGTGCGATCGCCCGTGCGACGAAAGACATCGACAGCGGGATGGGTTTGACTGACGAGAACATATTCTTCGAGGCTTTCGAGTTGGCGATAGTGTTGAAATTTGTCGCCTCTGTCGAAGGCTTCGGTACTTTCCGAGAGAATTTCGACGATGAGTTTGGGGTGTTGTTTGTAGTAGCGGGTATCGCGATCGCGCGAGTCGCAGGTGACGAGTAAATCGGGGTAGTAAAACCGATTTTGCGTTTCGACACGCACTTTCATATCCGAGGTATAGGTTCGAGATCCGCGTTGACGTGCAACGGGGAGAATTAAGGCGGTGAGATTGGCGGCGATGGTAACGTGTTCGTCGCTGGCTTCCGCCATAGCGCGAACTTCGCCATCGTGATATTCATGTTTGATGGGGGAGTCGCGTTCGGCGGCGAGGTATTCTTCAGGAGTGAGGTGGATGCGATCGGGTTGAGCAATCATCGCGGAGTTGGAGAGGTTAGTTTAAGGGGCGATCGAGTACGAACACCGATCCGTTGGGTGCATCTCAGTTTTGCAAAAACATTTCATTTTTGAATCGGCGAAACCTTTAAAAACATTTGATTAAATATATATTTTTTTTGTTTAAATAATTTCTAGAACTTACGCAGTTCGACCGAAGTCACACTAAATGAAGAGGTCGGTGGGCATTGCCCACCCTACAAATGGTGTAGATGCGTAAGTCCCGATATCAATAAAAACCCGATCCAGTTAAGCGATCGGGTTTTATTATTGAAATTGTGAAATCGACACGTCATCTGCCACCTATAATTACGCTCGCATATAAGATAGAGCGCTATTTTGCTCGAAAAACTCTGGTTTTTTGACAATCCAGTGTTTGTGTCCGTCGAGGACGACGATACCTTGACGTTTGAGTTCTCCTAACATTCGCGTGACCGTAACGCGGTTAGTACCGATCGCGCTGGCAATTTCTTGATGGGTCAGTCGCGCTTCCAAACGTACCCCTTCAGCAGTCAATTGTCCCATTTCAAAGATTAACAAGCGAAATAGATTAGAAAGGCGATCGAGGGCGCGTCGCTGAGAAGCGATCGCGAGTAATTCTTCCAACTGACAGAGTCGCCGCGCCTTTTGTTGCAGCAGTTTTAAACCGAGTTCGGGCGTATTTTCGATTTCCGGTTGAGCGTACCAAACGACCATGACATCAGAGAGAGCGCGAGCTTGATGGTGAGCGCGAGTCGTCAAGCCAGAACCAAACCACATTGAAGGGCCGACCCAACCGAGAACCCGTTCTTCGCCCATGGCGACCCACGTACTCAGTTGTACCCAGCCTTGGCACACTTGCCACACCCCTGCTCCAGAGAGGGGAATTGCACCACCGCGTTCGACGAAACGACAGGGGCGGTGAAGGGCGATCGTAGATTGCATGGTTGTCGTTAGGGTGTGAGGTTCGCGAGTTCGGGCCGTTCCGCCATGCAAGACATATCATGACGGGACAGCTTGCACCTCAACCGTAACGACTCAACGTTAAGCCATGGTTAGGAGGTGAAGACAGTCACCAGTCACCAGTCACCAGTCACCAGTGAAAACAGTTAACAAATAACAGTTTCTCCACGGCTCCCCCATTCCCTCTTCCCCGTTCACTGTTTTTCGTAATGACGGCATCCTTGACAGGGCCCTTCAGGATTGACCGCACAACGAATATAGGGCGATCGCGCGTTGTAGCGACAGGATCGATCGCCGAGAATTTCGAGACGAACGGGTTCGACGGGAGGAACGACTCGACGGGAACGAACAGTTTCTCGAGCGGATGTCGAGCGATCGTGAAACTCGCGCTGGGCTTTGCGAGCGTACCACAGTGACAAAACCGGCGGCGTTAAGCCCAAACCGAGAACTACGAGAACTTCTAGCCACATCGTCAGGAAGTGCCGAACGACTCGACTTCATTGTAACGAGATCGCAAAAAAGCGACTGTCCTGTGGCGATCGCGCCGAGGGTCGGCAGTTTCGTACAATTGAAGCCGGACGGTCGTTTTCCTCCCCTAATACCATGACCCTCGTAAACCAGCGATACCGCATTCTCCACTCGATCGGACGGGGTGGTTTTGGCGAAACGTTTCTCGTTGAAGACACCCATATGCCTTCAAGTCGCCGTTGCGTTCTCAAACAACTCAAACCCAGGACGACGGACGCCAAAACCACCCAACTGGTACGAGAACGGTTTGCGCGGGAAGCCGCCACGTTGGAATCTCTCGGAGAAGCGCACCCACAAATCCCCACGCTGTACGCTTACTTTACCGAAGGCGACCAATTTTATTTGGTTCAGGAGTGGATTGAAGGGCAAACGCTCACCGAACGGGTGCGATCGCGCGGTAAACTCTCCGATACGGAAGTGCGTCGATTGTTGAGCGACTTGTTACCCGTTCTCGAATTCGTTCACAGTCGAGGCATCGTCCACCGCGATATCAAACCCGATAACATTATCGTGCGCGATCGCGACGGACTCCCGGTTCCTATCGATTTCGGGGCGGTGCGGGAAACCATGGGAACGGTGGTGAGTTCCTCGGGACACCCCACCAGCAGCATTGTTATCGGAACGCCAGGATTTATGTCCGGGGAGCAGGCGGTGGGACGACCGATGTATTCGAGCGACCTCTACAGTCTGGGATTGACGGCGATTTTCGCCCTCACGGGAAAATACCCGCAAGAAATTCCCAGCGATCCGCGCACGGGGAAACTGCTGTGGTTCGAGGACGTAAGGGTCGAGGACGGGTTGAAACGGGTTCTCGACAAGGCCATCGAACCCCACCCGCGCGATCGCTTTGCGACAGTACGAGAAATGTCGGCCGCGTTGCAATCTCCCGAAACAGTCTTACAAACGCCTCCGCCGCCGTCTACAGAAGCCACGGTCGCGGTAGTCCCCAGAGGGGAGCGATCGACCGCTCCGTCAACGGTTGCGGCGACGACCGCCGTTCCCGATCCTCCGGCGAAATCCTCCAACGCGACGAAATTACTCTTCGGTGCGATCGTCGGGGGAATTGTCGGCGGATCGGTTATTGCAACGATGGCGGTACGACAGTCGCAGCGATCGGACGTTACGGTCGTTCCCACACCGACGCCGACGGTCGAGGCGACACCGACACCAACCGTCGAGGCGACGCCGATTCCCGAGGAACGCGGGTTTTATTTTCTGGCCGATTCGGCCTACGCCGATCGCGATAATGCAGACAAACGCCTGAGTGCTTTACGCGACACAGGCTACAACACCGCCGGGTCGTTTTGGCTTCCCGATTATCCAAATTTATCCAACAAACCTTACCAACAGGTTTACGTCGATCGCTTCGAGACTCGCGACGCCTGCGTCGAACAGTTGCAAGCGTACGGACGCGACTACCCAGATTCCTATTGCGCCTTCGCCAGTACGAATCCGAACACTGCTGACGAACGCATCGCCGCTAGTGAGGTGGTGGTGGTCGAAACGCCCCAAGAAACGCCTCAAGTTCCGAGCGATCGCCCGTCTCCCATCGATGCGGCACGAGACTATTATGCCGCGATTAACGCCAACGATCTGATCGTGGCGTGGAATACCTTATCGCGAGAGCTGCAACAGGACGAGGGTTTACATCCCAAAGGATTTCGCGATTATCAAAACTGGTGGGATACGGTGAACGCCGTGCGCGTTGAAGAGTTGCGATTGGTCGAAGTGGGGGAAGAAACAGCTCGAGTCGACGTGCGGTTGAAATATTTTATGAAATCTGGCGAGACGGGGGCGGATGCGTTGCGAATTACTTGGATTTGGGATCGCTATAACGATCGCTGGGTTTACGACGACGCGATTAAATTTTAACTGAAGTTCCCTGAAGTCAAGTTTGTGGCGGAGATCGGGAGGACGATGAGGGTATTTAGAATGGACGTGAGTGCAGGCAGGGGTGACGATGGCACAAAGCGGGAGCCAACAACCAGGAGATCGGGAGCGATCGGCAACTCATCAGACATCGGCACTCGAAAGAATTCGGCAAGCGAAGGCTGAAGGCGCTACAAAGCTTGATTTGAGTAAGCTAGGCTTGTGGCAAGTCCCCATTGAGATCGCCGAACTGCAAAACCTCGCTGAGCTGTATTTATGGGAGAATCAGCTCACGGAGATCCCGGAGCATCTCTCGCGACTGCACAACCTCACTGAGCTGCATTTATCGAGGAATCGGCTAACAGAGATACCGGAGCACCTCTCCCGACTGCCAAACCTCACCGAGCTGCATTTGTCGTGGAATCAGCTAACAGAGATACCGGAGCACCTCTCCCGACTGCCAAACCTCACCGAGCTGTATTTATCGGGGAATCAGCTAACGGAGATCCCGGAGCATCTCTCCCGACTGCACAACCTCACCGAGCTGTATTTATGGCGAAATCAGCTAACGGAGATCCCGGAGCATCTCTCCCGACTGCACAACCTCACTATGCTGGATTTATCGGAAAATCAGCTAACGGAGATCCCGGAGCATCTCTCCCGACTGCCAAACCTCACCACGCTGTCTTTATGGGGGAATCAGCTAACGGAGATCCCGGAGCATCTCTCCCGACTGCCAAACCTCACTGAGCTGGATTTATCGGAAAATCAGCTAACAGAGATACCAGAGCATCTCTCCCAACTACAAAACTTATCAAAGTTATATTTCTCAGAAAACCAGTTAACGGAGATACCAGAGCATCTCTCCCAACTGAAAAACCTATCAGAGTTATATCTCTCTGGAAATTATTTAACCGAAATCCCAGCGCATCTTTCACGCTTGCATAAGCTCACTGTGCTGTATCTTTCGGGAAATCAGCTAACGGAGATACCCGAGCATCTTTTGCGCCTGCCCAACCTCTCTAAACTATGTGCTGTAGGGAACGAGCAAGTATTCTGGCGAATGACAAGGATAAGTACTGGCTCCATTCAGGATAAAGACAATCCTCTCCAGACCCCACCCTACGAAGTTTGCGAACGGGGCATCGAAGCCATCCGCGACTACTACCGTCAGCTTCGGGAAGTGGGAACCGAAAAGCTCTACGAAGCCAAGCTGCTGATTGTGGGTGAAGCAGGTGCGGGAAAGACGACGCTGGCTCAAAAAATTAAAGATGCAAATTATCAACTCGCGGACGAAGCGTCGACAGAAGGCATTGACGTGTTGCACTGGCAGTTCGACTGTCCTGACGGAACGCCGTTTCGCGTCAACATCTGGGACTTCGGCGGACAGGAAATCTACCACGCCACACACCAATTTTTCCTGACCAAGCGCTCCCTCTACGCCATCGTTGCCGACAACCGCAAAGAGAACGACAATCTCTATTACTGGCTCAGCATCGTCGAACTGTTAGCGGGAAAAAGTCCCGTGCTGCTGGTGCTGAACGAGAAGGGAAACCGAAAGCGGGATATCAACGAGGGACAACTCCGGGGACGGTTCCTGCAACTCAAGGCGACGCTCCCCACCAACCTCGCCAGCAATCGCGGTCTAGAGGATATCCTGACCCAGATTCGCCACTACATCAGTCACCTGCCCCACGTCGGCGACGAACTCCCCGCAACCTGGGTGCGCGTTCGCAAAGCCCTGGAAGAGAATCCCCGCAACACGATGTCGCTGGAGGCGTACCTGCAACTCTGTGAAGAGAACGGCTTCACCCGTCGCAAAGATAAACTTCAGCTTAGCGGCTATCTCCACGATCTCGGCGTCTGTCTCCATTTCCAAGACGACCCGCTGTTAGAGAAGACGGTCATCCTCAAACCCACCTGGGCGACGGATGCAGTTTACAAAGTTCTCGACAATCCTACCGTCACCCAAAATCTGGGCTGCTTCAGTCGCGACGACCTGGCACAGATTTGGTCGGACGACTCTTACGAGGGGTTGCAGGGCGAACTGCTGCAACTGATGATGAGGTTCCAACTCTGTTACGAACTGCCTAACCAACCAAAGCACTTCATCGCCACGCAACTGCTGTCTGCCAACCAGCCAAACTACGATTGGGACGAAACTGCAAATCTCATCCTTCGCTACAAGTACGACTTTATGCCCAAGGGCATTCTGACGCGGTTTATCGTGGCATTTCACCCCGACATCGCCAACGACAGCCAGAACGAACAAGTGGTGTGGCGCACGGGGGTCGTCTTGGAAAAAGACGGGGCGTGGGCGGAAGTGGTGGAGTTTTACGAACAGCGGGAACTGAAAATCCGGGTGGTGGGGCGCAATCGCCGGGATTTACTCACCGTCGTCCTCCACGAACTCGATAAAATTCACGGCAGCTTCCACCATCTCAAGTATGACAAGCTGATTCCCTGCAACTGCGACCGGTGCAGAAACACGCAAACGCCCTATTTCTACAAGTTTGAGGAACTGAAAGAGCGCCTCGCCCACAATAAACTCAACGTTGAATGCGGTAAACCCCCGTATCGCGATGTATCGGTGCGTCAGTTGATTGACGATGTGATGGTGCGAGAGGTTATACCGGACGAGAAAGCCTTTTTACGGGGTGAGTTTGCCGAGGCGGAGATGGGCGGTTATCGGCTGCGCGAGCCGTCCCTGCAACCGCTTCGCACTTCCCCAATCTTTACCCCTCAACCCACGCCAGTTCAACCTGCTATGTCTCCCGAACCCTCGCAATCTCCCGAACCAAAGCCTACTCTCATGGAATCTTTCAACAATCTCCCGCCTAGTGCGAAATGGGGTGCTGTGGCTGTCCTCGCCTTGGTGGCTGCGGGTGTCATCACGGTTCCGTCTTGGTTGAACCCGTCGGATAACGCGGAAACCCCTTTCACCGAGACTGCGGACACCGCACAACCTGAAACTGCCCCAGACATTGACCTGGAAATCTACGTCTACACCGCTGAGGAAAACGAGCCGCTACCGGGGGTGGACGTGCGGTTTCTCGCGCCGGGTGGGGCAATTGGCGATCGCACGAACTCCGATGGCTTCGTCAAGCTGACGGTTCCCCAGAGCGAAGATATCGAAATCGAACTGCGTAAAGACGGCTTCAAACCCATTGACAAACAGGTAAATCTGGTTATCGATCCCGAACGTCGCCGACCCTATTACATGGAACCGCAATCCTGACGACAGAACCCCGATCGCTGTGGCGAAACCGGGGTTCGATCGCAGAATCTAGGTCGAACTTCTACATTTGTGAGGAACCCGAGGGACAAGTCGCGCCCGCATCCGTCATTTCAGGTTGGTCTGGAGCCGTTTTCGACACGTCGCCCGTCTCCCAGGTGCATCTCACTTTTGCGATCGCAACCCCACCCATCCTCCCCTTGGTAAGGGGAGGTGCCGAAGGACGTTCGGCGAGCGCTCAGTCGAGGCGCGGAGGGGTCATTCTACGAAATTGAGAGGCGCCGATGGACGAGACGTTAAATTCCCCGTTCCGTTGGCTCCCGATTTGGCGTCGAACTGCGGAACCAGCCAACGACCCAATCGAATATAAAGGGCAGGTAAAACTAATAGCGTCAACGCAGTTGAGGTAAACAACCCTCCAAATACGACCACCGCGAGAGGTTGTAAAATTTCTTGTCCCGAACCGGAACTGAGAACGAGCGGTAACATTCCCAAGGCGGAAGTTAACGCCGTCATTAAAATAGCAGTCGATCGCTCGATCGACCCTTCAAAAATTGCGCGATCGAGTGGAAATCCTTCGCGAATTTTTTGATGGTAATTTTCAACCAAAAGTAACCCGTTTCGAGTCGCCACCCCAAACAACGTAATAAATCCTACCATCGACGCCACTGAGAGAACGCCACCACCGATCGCCACTGAAAAAATTCCTCCCGTCAACGCCAACGGTAAATTGAGAGCGATCGCGATCGTTGCGGGAATCGATTTCACGGCGAAATACATCAACACGATAATGACAGCTAAAGACACACTTCCAAAAAACAGCAAGTTTTGCGACGCTCGCTGTTCGGATTCAAACTGTCCGCCGTATTCGATAAAGTACCCGTCGGGTAACTCGACCTCTTGAGAAATTGCCGATTTAAGTTCTCGGACGACACTTCCCAAATCGCGATCGCTGACGTTCGCCGAAACAATCAAACGACGAGAGACGCTTTCTCGGTTAATCACGTTGGGTCCTTCACCAAATTTAACGTCTGCAACCTGCGATAACGGAATTTTGCGTCCGTCGGGAGTATCGATAAGCAGATTTTGAATGGTTGTCATATTGCTGCGATCGCGTTCGGGAAGCCATACCAGCAAATCGAACAATTGCTGTCCTTCCAAAACTTGAGAAACCACCTGTCCGTTAAACGCCACTTCGACGGTGTTCGCCAGTTCGTCGATGGTGAGTCCGTAGCGAGAGATCGCCTCGCGATCGAATTCAATTTGAATTTGTTTGACCGACACTTGCGGTTCGATTTGTAAATCGACAATTCCCGAAACCTCACTCGTGACATCTCGGACTTGCGTTCCAAGGTCTCGAAGTACGTCGAGATCCGAACCGAAGATTTTAATCGCGATCGCACTACGAACTCCCGATAAAATTTCATCGATGCGGTGAGAAATAAATCCACCAATTCCCGCCACGACGCCAGGTAACTTAGAAAACTCGTCTCGCAAGCGAGCGATCGCTTTTTCTCGATGTTTCATTCCCAAATCGGACAGTTTCACGTCAACGTGACCCCCGCTCACGCCAATGGCTTCTAAATCTCCCGAAGCTCGTCCCGATCGCAATTGTATCGAGTCAAAATAGGGATCGTCTTTTAACATCTCTTGAATCGCTGCACCCGCACGATTGGTTGTTTCTAAAGACACCGTCGGATAGAGCGTCATCGTATTCACCAAATAACGCTCCTGAAACTCCGGCAAAAACACGCGACCCAACATAAAAAATATAAAAATCGAAGCAAAAAATGCTGAAATAGTTCCTAGCAGAACGTGATTCGGACGCCATAGCGAAACTTGCAAAATTTGACGGTATTTATCACGAGATTGACGTGCGATCCAAGTATCGTCTTTCGGGAGTTTGTGACGAGATAATAGAATCGCCGACAATGCTGGCGAGAGGGTCAATGCCACAAAGGTCGAAGCAAAAATCGATAGTAAATACGCCATTCCCATCGGAGCAAAAATCCGCCCTTCTACACCCGTCAATGAAAAAATAGGTGCGAAGATCGTCGCAATAATAAACGTCGAAAAAAGGACGCTCACGCGCACTTCTTTAGAAGCTTTATACACTACTTTTAGCGGTGAAACTGGCGTTCCATCCAATTGATTTTCGCGCAAGCGTCGATAAGAATTTTCCATATCTACGATCGCATCGTCTACCACCGATCCGATCGCAACCGCCAATCCGCCTAACGTCATAGTATTAATTCCTTGACCGAACGCCTGCAAAATGGTCAAGCCAATCAGTAACGACAGTGGAATCGCACTGAGCGCCATAATCGCCGTGCGCCAGTTCATTAAAAAGAGAAGTAAAACAATCGAAACGATAATAATTCCATCGCGCAACGCACCGGTTACACTTTCAATCGATTCTTCGATAAAATCCGCTTGGCGAAACGTGACGAAAACCTCTACATCTTCAGGAAGTCCCGCTCGAACGTCCGCCATCGCAGCTTCGACGGCTTCGGTGACAGTTGGCGTATCGGCGAGGGGTTGCTTGTTAATTAAAACGACGATCGCCTCGTCACCATCGACACTCGCATCGCCCCGTTTGAGTTCTGCACCGATGGTAATTTCAGCGACATCTTTTAACAGAACTGGAACGCCATCCCGTGCGGTAACGACCGTTTTTTCTAAGTCCTCCAGGGTTTCAATCCGTCCGATCCCTCGAATTAAATATTCGCGATCGGGTTGAATTAAAAAACCACCGCCAGCGTTGACGTTCGATTCTCGAGCCGCGCGAACCACCTCTGAGAGTGTAATGTCAAAGGCTTTGAGTTTCGCCGGACTGACTAAGACTTGATACTGACGGCGATCGCCCCCGTAAGACACGATTTGCGTGACGCCAGGAACGGCGAGCAAGCGGTTTTGGATATCGAGATCGACCCAAGCTCGAACGTCCATTAAAGTGGTCGTTCCGCCCTCTTTAATCGTCAACGCATAGGATAAAATCGTGCCGATAGGAGAAGAAAGCGGCGCCATTTGTGGTGTTTGAACGCCTTCGGGAAGTTCGTTCGCCACCTGTTGCAATCGCTCGGAGATCGACTGACGAGCCTGGTAGACATCAGTTCCCCATTTAAAGAGAACGCTAATCGAAGAAATTCCCACGCCGGACTTCGATCGCACCACATCGACGCCGGGGGTTCCGTTAATCGCACTTTCGATGGGAAAGCTGACGAGAGATTCGACTTCTTCGGGGGCGAGTCCGGGGGCTTCAGTTTGAATATCGACTTGAGGCGGGGCGAAGTTGGGAAAGACATCGAGGGGCATTCTCGAGACGGTGAAGAAGCCCCAAATCGTAACGAGAATGGCAGCGATGACGACGATCCAACGTTGAGCGATCGACCATTTTAAAATGCTATCTATCATGGTAATTTATCGAGGTAGCTTGAGTTGAGAAACGAAACTCAATCTAAGTTTTTTCAGTCGAGACGATCGAAGAGGGCGATTCGTCAATCTGAATCGATCGAAGAACGCTTCGCCGAACTGTCTCGTTCTGGGGTAGATTCTTCAACCGTGGTTGAGAATGAAGTCACCCGAGATCGCACGGATTTTAAAAGTTCGGGAAACGGGAGGTTTCTCCGTCGCCGCAAAAACCAAAATCCCCCCCCAGCCACACCGCCAAGAACCGGAACGATCGCCCAACTCAATGCAGTTCTCGATCGTGCGTTAGAGTGTTCGTGTTCTTCCTCGCCGTGTTCGTCTTCGCCGTGTTCGTCTTCGCCGTGTTCGTCTTCGCCGTGTTCGTCTTCGCCGTGTGCGTCACCTCCCCCTCGCAACGACTGCGCGTACAGCAACACCCCGCCTTGAGTGACGATGCGATCGCCGTCGGCTAAGCCGCGTTCGACTTCCACCATTTCCCCGAACGCACGTCCTAACTCCACCTCAACCGGTTTGAAGCCGCGATCCTCTCGGACGTAAACGATCGAACGCTCGTCGACCTCGACGATCGCCGTGGTGGGAATCGCGAGAACCGGTTGCGCCGTGCGATCGGTGACGATTTCGACCTCTGCAAACATTCCCGGTTTCAGCACGTCCCCAGTCCTGTCGATCTCCGCACGTACCGGAACGCGCTGTTCTCCTTCCACCACGGGATCGATTTGCGCCACGCGACCTCGAAACAGTCGATCGCCGACATCGCGAACCCGGACTAAAACGGTGCGATCGCGTTGAATTTGAGGTAAATCTCGCACATAGACATCAGCTCGCACCCAAACGCGATCGCTGTTGACGATTTGCATTAAAGGCGCTCCCGCCGCATCGACAGACTGTCCCAACGTGGCCGTCCGCGCACTGACCGTTCCCGCAATCGGAGCGGCGATCGTCACCGTTCCGTCGGGATTGGCCGTCGCACCGAGTTGTCGCAACCGCGCCGCATAGGTATCGTCGCTCAAGTCCAAACGAGCGCGAGCTACCTCTAAAGCCGCTTCAGCGCGATCGATTTCCGCTTGTGCTTCTCCGAGTTCCCGACGCTGTTCGGCTTGGGTTAACCGCGATCGCGCCTGCGCCAGCAAGTCTTCAGACTCCCGTAAATCCCGCACCGGTAAATCGACTTCGGCTTGTCGGACGTTCGACTGAGCGGTGAGAACCTCTCGACGGCTCACCGCAGCGGACAAATCGGCTTCGGCGGCGGCCAGACGCGCGCGAGACTCGAGCATTTGTCGTCGGGGAATCGCACCGGCTTCGACGAGTTCCACATCTTTCTCATACTGTTCTCGCGCCACGGCGACTTCAGTTTCGGCGCGATCGATCTCGGCTTCGGCGATGTCTTGCTGGCGCTTGTAATTTTCCTGCGCCACGCTCAGAACGCCGCCGCTTTCGACGAGTTGGCGATCGCGATCGTAGCGAGACTGTGCGGTTTCGAGTTGCGATCGCGCGCTGGCGATGTCGGCTTCTGTAATTTGCAACTGACGTTGGTAGTTATCTCGCGCCAGTTGTAAGTTGGCTTGCGCTTCGAGGACGTTCGCCTCGGCTTCGGCTTGCTGGCGTTGTGCGTCGACGGCGAGTCCGGCCAGTTCGGGACTCGACAACACCGCCAAGGGTTCCCCTCGCACCACCGTTTCCCCTGGCTCGACCAAAAGCTGAACCAGCGTCCCCGCCACGGGAGAAGTCACTTCGACCCGTGCGTCTGGGGTGGCTTCGATTTCCCCGGTGACGGTGATTCCCACGTCCATCAGTCGTGAGGTGAGGGTTTCGACGCGAATTCCCAAGCGATCGATCGCGTCGGGTTCGACTTCGACCTCTCGTAACTCGTTCGATTCGCTCGAGCCAAAGTCGTTTCCGTGGCCGTGTCCCGGGCCGGCCTTCGCTGGAACCTCCAGCCACAGCACCAACGCGATCGCGATTTTCAGCCAAAGGATGGGTTTGAGTGCGTTTCCTACCATGGTCAGGTCGCCCCTGTGGAGTACCGATCTCAGGCTCCCACGCAAAAATCAAAAAAAAGTGAAAATTTTCGCAGACAAAGTCCCGTAGGGTGCGTGACTTGAAAAATCGGGTGTCGATCGTGAGACCGATCGCTCTGTCACGCACCGCCCATGTACACCGCCCACAAACAAGGGTGAGTCCCGTAGGGTGCGTGACTTGAAAAATCGGGTGTCGATCGTGAGACCGATCGCTCTGTCACGCACCTTTTACTGCGGCAAATTGCGCCGAGAACCCCCGAGTTTTGCAAATTTCATCAAAATTTTAATTTTGGCTGTCATCCTTGAAATATCGATGATTTCAAGCCAGAAACAGCCGATATGAAAAACGCTTTATTCCCTGTAAAATCCCTCGCGATCGCCGCGACACTATTCTTCTTACAGAGTCCTACGATCGCTCGAGCTGACGGATACACGTCCCATTTATATAACGCGACGGCACGCCACAACACCAGTCAGTTAATGAACGCCGGTTTGACGACGAACATTTTGACCCTTCACGTTCACGGTTCTAGCATTTCGCAAGTGGCGATCGAGCTTCCCCGACGCGTTTCAATCGAACGAGGCGTTTCTGTCGTCGATGAAAATGGCAATTCTGTTGACGCCAACGTAACAATGTCCGATCGCCGCGTGACCGTCGCCTTTTCCGAACCTGTTACCCCCAACGCCGCCCTCGATATCCATCTTCGCGGTGTTAAAACGCGATTGCGACAAGGACGAGTTTGGCTTTATCCTGTGTCTGTTCGCACCGCAGACTCCAATCGGGATATTTCCATCGGAAACGCTCGAATTCATACCTACTAAAGCCATGCGAATTTTACTGGTTGAGGACGAGCCAGACCTAGGATTATCGATAAAACAAGCGCTATCACAAGAAGCGTATATCGTCGATTGGGTCGAAGACGGAACGACGGCGTGGGACTATTTAGACGATCGCATCACGCAGTACGTCTTGGCGATTTTAGATTGGAATTTGCCGGGACTCTCGGGACTCGAACTCTGTCGAAAACTCCGCCAGTCTGGACGTTCTCTACCCGTAATTATGTTGACCGTTAAAGACACGGATGCTGATAAAGTGGCGGGATTAGATGCGGGAGCAGACGATTATTTAGTGAAGCCGTTTAGTTTGTCGGAACTGTTGGCGCGATTGCGTGCGTTGCAACGGCGATCGCCTCAGTTTTCTCCTCGACCTCTGCAAGTGGACAGTTGGATTTTGGATTACCGGAATTACACGATCGCCAATACAAAACAGCCCGAAATTTTCAGTGTTGCGCTAACGAGAAAAGAATTTCAGCTTCTCGAATATTTTATGCGCCACCCCAATCTTTTGATATCTCGAGAACAGTTGATGGAACAGGTTTGGGAGCGAGAAGCCGAACCGGGAAGTAACGTCGTCGCCGCACAAATGCGGTTGCTAAGACGCAAACTCGAAGGACATCGACTCGAACTTCCTATCGAGACGATTTACGGGTTGGGGTATCGCTTTAATGTTTAAACGGCGATCGAATCGAGTTTTCGGCAAAACGAGATTTCGCTTGACACTTTTATATATCGCCATTGTCGAAACAATTTTACTCGTCTCTGGAGTCGCCGTTTACGAGTACATTTTTTATTCTCGAAGTTTGGCGTTCGATCGCGAGATCGATTCAGTTCTTACCAGCTTACACGACAGCTTTGAAGTCATTCTCCAAAAACCGAGTACCTTAGAGCCAGAAATGGCAGCCTTGGTTCCCAATCTTTGCTCGATCGAACAATCTTGTTATCTGAAGATCGATCGCCCAGAGTTTCACGCCGTCGGTCCAGTTTGGCGAGAGAATTATTCGATTTTCTTACTCGATTTATCGGGAAAACCGATCGCCACCGCTGGTTCGATTTCCTCGTCCGATCTAGAAACTCGAATTTCAAACATCGAAAACTTGGAAAACGCTCATAAAATATTGAGCGATGAGGCAGGAACTCGCTACGAATACCACTCTATTTTACTTCATACTCGAACGGGGGAAAATTGGGGGTATTTAATTGTTGGAAAAAGTTGGCGAGAGACCGATCTCGAATTACGAACGATTCGATGGAGTTTAATCGGTTTTTTCGTCACTGCTTCAGTTGCATTAGGTGCGGCGAGTTGGTGGTTAGCGTCTTTCGCGTTACAGCCTGTCTATCGCTCCTATCAAAAAATGCAGCAGTTTACCGAAGATGCCGCCCACGAATTGAGAACGCCGCTGGCCGTGGTTCACACGCAAGTCGAAACGTTGTTGCGACAACAAAACACTGAGAAATCGGAGTTTAAAACCTCGCTCCGCACGATTTTAAGACAGAACGATCGCTTAGCTAAACTGGTCACAGATTTACTTTACTTGGCACGTCTCGATCGCAAACAGGATACGACCAAACTTCAGCGTTTTTACTTAAACGATATATTAGAAGACCTCGCACAAGAATTAGTTACCTTAGCCTCAAAAGCAAACGTCAATTTAGAGATAAAATCGACCGCCGTACCCAAACTCGAGGTGGCCGGTCGCGAAGCACAACTCTATCGAGCGATTTATAATATTGCCAGTAACGCCGTGCGCTATACCCCGTCGGGCGGCTGCGTCATCGTCGATCTCGACTCGACTTCGAGCGAGGCGATCGTGCAGATTCGAGACACGGGAATTGGCATTTCTGCCGAAGACCAACAGCATATTTTCGATCGCTTCTACCGCGTCGATCGCCATCAATCTCGAAAAACAAGCGGCTCGGGGTTGGGATTGTCCATCGCCCGAGCCATCGTCGAAACCCACGGTGGTAAAATCGACCTACACAGCCAACGCGATCGCGGTAGTACGTTTACCGTTCGCCTACCCAAAAATCGCGATCGCAGAACATCCTTACTGGGGTGACGAACCCGAAGCACAAGTCGCTCCCGAATCGGTCATTTCCGGTCGTTCTGGAGCCGTTTTCGACGCGTCGTCCGTACCGCACAGCAACATTTGCGTGCCACCGTCCTCGACGTACACCAACGACGAAAAACTCTTCAAATCGTCCTGTTTCGCCGTCGCCGTCATGTACGCCGCGTCGTTTTCTACCGAAGCGATCGCGTACTGATAATTTTCCGTTTCCGACTGCAATCCGAGTTGCAACTCTTCGAGCGACTCGGCAAAGCGTTCGTTTTCTAAATAATACGCCTGTTGCGCCCTCGCCAACGCCCCGACATAAGTTTGACCTTCACTTTCGCGGGCAGCGTCCATCGACTGAGCCATCGCTTCCTCGAGCGTCACCACGCGGGCGTTTTCGGGAAGTGCCGACTCGTCCGACACGCGAGCGATCGGCAGTTCGAGATATTCCGGCGTATCTGTAGAAGCTAACGGAGAGTTGACGTAAGCTTTGCCGTCTTCCGTCAAAACGATGGTCACGCTATCCTGAGTTTGGGGATCTTGAATTTCCCAAGTTCCCGCCCAGTCCGAGCCTCCTTGCGTTCCCGAGCATCCCGCAGCGAAGAGGAGAGTTGCCGTCGAAGCCAGCCAAAATTTCGGTTTCGCCAAGTTTGGAGACATGGTGCTGTTGTTTGAATGATGTTGAAATCGCGATCGCCGAGGACGCTCGACGAGACGACATCCAGTATACGCAATTTCTTTGGCTTTCTCGTTTCAATTCCATGTCAACTCACGACCCGACTTCCCCTCTCGCCGTCGGACTCATCGGAACGGGTTTCGTCGCCACCTTACGGGCTGAAGCCCTGCAACGCGATCGCCGAGCGCAACTGAAAGCCGTCGTCGGGTACGATCCCCAACAAAGCCGCGAGTTCGCCCGTCGCTACGATGCCGACTGTCTCGACACCTGGCACGCGTTAATCGATCGCGACGATATCGACGTCGTATTTCTCAGCAGCATCAACCGCGATCGCGGAACCCTCGCTCGGGCGGCCTTCGATCGCGGAAAGCACGTCGTCGCCGAATATCCCCTCTCTCTCGATCCCACCGAAGCCGAAACCCTACTCGAACGCTCCCGCCAAACCGGAAAACTCCTCCACGTCGAACATATCGAACTCTTGGGAGGGTTTCACCAAGCGTTTGTCGAACACCTTCCCCGAGTCGAACCCGTCTCCTACGTCCGTTATGCCACCATCAAGGCCAAACGTCCGGCTTCGCCACACTGGACGTACCATCGCGAGCTGTTTGGATTTCCGCTCGTCGGTGCGTTATCTCGCTTGCACCGTTTGACCTCTTGTTTCGGCCGAGTCTCCTCTGTTAGCGGCCGGGCACGGTTTTGGGACGGCGACGAACCAGGTTATTACACGGCTTGTCTGTGCAACGCTCGACTCGAATTTACCAGCGGTGTCTTCGCCGATGTCCTGTACGCCAAAGGCGATCGCTTTTCCCACACGACCCGCGTATGGGAAGCGTGCGGCGAGGGCGGTACGCTGGTGTTGGAAAACGGACGCGGTCAACTGACGTGCGGGGACGAGATCGCGCCCATCGAAATCCCGTCGCAACGGGGCGCTTTCGCCCGAGACACGCAAATGGTACTCGATCGCCTCATCGACAACAAACCCCTGTACGTCGCCCCCGAAGACAGCGTCTATACCTTAAAAATCGCCGATGCAGTGCGGCGAGCCGCCGAAACGGGAGGGGCGATCGCCCTCGACTCAAGCGGTCGATAGCGCCCGTTCCAATTCCGTTGGAAGCTGACATTTCCAGGGTTCGTCTGGGGAAATGGGAGATGGTTTGTCTTGCCAGACTTGTCCTTGTTCGTAAGCTCGAACCAGATATTTTCGCAACTCGAGGGGAGGTTGAGAGGAGAGAACGGGGTAGCGCGATCGCAGTTCGTCCGTGTAGAAGCTGCTGTTGCGGCCGATACTGGCGATAAAGTTAAAGATTTCGGGGATGCTCTCGATGCCGAACTCGTCGAGAAAGGCTTTACAGGTATCGATCGCCGCGTTTCCGTAAGCGTGGCCGAGAGGGGCTGGGATTTTTTGGCTGCACGTCACCAAACAGCGATCGCTACGATAGTCGAGTTCGGGCAACTCTTCCCCCCAAATCTGCACGGCCCACGGAAAGTCTTGTGAAATTTTACGGCGATCGGTTACCGCCATCAGAATGTCGTTCACCGTGACGATGAAACGGGGTTCGTCTGCCTCGACCAATTTCCGAACGTCGATCGCTTTACAAGTAATCACGCTATTGACCTCAATGTCGTCGCTCGATTCGATCGCCACCCTGCACTCGAATTGTCGTTTTTCTGGGAAAGCCCTGTCAACGGGTTTGGCGAAGTTCCACCGACAACACCATTGGGAAAGGGTTTTGAAGGAATGCTACATTAAGTATTCTGCCGAACCTCGCGCCATCAGGAACCGATTGGGGTTCGCCTCGTTTGTGACGCTGCGATCGCCTCTCAACCATGACCTTATCCGATCTGCTTTGGAATGCCAATCTCGACCTCGCCCGAGCCTGTCTCGATTGTCCTTTCGTTCGCGGTTTAGCCACCGGAACGCTCCCCCCAGACAAGTTCGCCACCTACACCGGACAAGATGCCTTTTTCCTCAAAGCCTTCGCCCGCGCCTACAGCGTCGCCGCTGCGAGATCTCCCGATTGGGAAGGGTTTCAAACGTTTCACCATCTCGTGGAGGGCGTGTTAGACGAGATGGCGTTGCATCGAGAGTACGCGAAAGAGTGGGGCGTCGATTTAGAGGCGATCGAACCGAGTCTCGCGACGCGCCGTTATATCGATTTCCTCAGCGCGACGGCTTGGAGTGCTGACGTCGGCACTACCGCCGCAGCCATGTCTCCCTGTATGCGACTGTACTTCTTTTTGGGGCGGGAACTGGCACGAGACGGCATACCCGACCATCGATATTCTGAATGGATTCGCACCTACAGCAGCGACGAGTTCGAGCCGTTGGCGAAGCAGTTAGAAGCCTTAGTCGAGCGCTACGCCACCGATACCCCAGCCCTGCACCAAACCTATCGCTACGCCATGCAGTGCGAGTTAGAATTTTTCGAGTCGGCGTGGCGATCTCAGTGAAGAGGGGAGAGGGAAGAGTGAAGAGTGTGTAAGAGCCCCAGAATCTGTAAGATGCCGGGGCTCTGGAGGGGGAGAATAGGAGAAAGGGAGAGAGGAGGGAAAAAAGAACGAAATTTTTGAAGATGGGAAATTTACCAGTATGGGAAATTTAATTGCTTCGGCGGGAATTGTAGCGATTCCCCTCTTGTTATTTTCAGTGTTGTCGCTGACGCTGATCGGCGAGCGCAGTTATTTTTGGTTTCGGGTGTGGCGACGACAAGATGCCGTCATTCAAAAAGCACTGCGGTTGTTGCAAACTAACGAAGATGCGGCGATAAAACTGTTACAGAAACAGACTGATTTACCCGTTCCCCGTATTTTTCTCGAAGCCTTGGAACTCCAAGAACCGACCCCGGAAGAGTTTCGTCTGGCTTTAGAAAGTGCGGCTCAATCCGAACTTCCGACCTTGCGCCGGTTTTCGACTGCGTTAGATTCGATCGTGGCCGTGTCGCCGTTGTTAGGATTGTTGGGAACTGTTTTGGGATTGATGGCGTCGTTTTCTTCCCTGACGCTCGGCGATATCGGACAAAGCGATGCGATCGGCGTCACGGGAGGAATTAGCGAGGCGCTATCTTCGACGGTGTTGGGCTTGGTCGTGGCGATCGTGACGTTGCTGTTTTCCAATACCTTTCGCGGGTTCTACCGCCGTCAAACTGCCTTGATTCGCGAGTACGGCGGACGCCTCGAGTTAATTCATCGCCGCAAACATCGACTGTATCACTAATATTTTGTCACGAAAATTTTGGACGAACTTCTATGAATTTTTCCGATGACGATCCCGATATTCCGCCTCAAATTAATATCGTTTCTGCGATCGATGTGATTTTAGCGATTTTGACGTTTTTCGTCATTTCGAGTTTGTATCTCACGCAAACCGAAGGGCTTTCAGTCAATTTGCCGTCCGCTGAAACGGCAGAATCGCAGCAAAAAACTCGTTTGGTCGTCACAATTACCGAGGACAGCACGGTTTTTCTCGGAGAAGAGGCGATCGCCCTATCGCAATTACAAGCTCGAGTTCGCCAGCGCATGGAAAACGAGAATATTTCCATCGTAGCCGTGAATGCAGATACGGCCGTTTCCCACGGACGTTTTATCGAAGTCCTCGACGAACTGCGCCAAATCCAGGGAATTCAACTCGCCGTTCTAACCGAGGATCGCGATCGCCCGTAACCTTCAAAAAACCCCAGCATCTTGAAGATACCGGGGTTCTCGCTCGAGTTCAATAGCCTGTTTGGAGTGTTGGGGAACCTAGCGTCAACCGAACCAACAAAACTTTTTCTAACCGATCGAGCGAAACCTTCAATCTTCCGCCTTCAACGGATTCGCCGATTCCAACACCCGAGGAACGACGATCGCCACCATCGTTAACAGTAACGCCGCCACGCCGAACTGCGCCACACTCGACACCAGCGTTTCGAGCGGAACGATTCGCCCGATAAAGTAAGATAAACTCACCATCGCTGACGCCCAAACCGTCGCTCCGGCCGCATTGCAGAGAAAAAACTTACCGTAGGGCATTTCAGCAATTCCCGCCAGCGGACCGGCGAAAATACGCAGCAGCGCGATAAACCGCCCGAGAAAGACGGCTTTAGCAGCGTTTTGACTGAATTCTTCTCGAACGTTCTTCAATCGCGCCTCAGAGATGCGGAACAACCGTCCGACTCGCAACAGCAGCGGCCATCCGCCCCATTTCCCAATCCAATAGCCGAAATTATCGCCCAGGATCGCGCCTCCTATAGCACACAAGAGGACGAACCAATAATCTAACTCACCCTCTCCGGCGAGAAAACCGCCGACGAGGGTAATCGTTTCGCCAGGAAGGGGAACTCCTGCGTTTTCTAACGAAATCCCTAAAAAAACCGCCCAATATCCATACTGACGGGCGATTTCTTCAATATTCTCTAGAGAAATTACCTCAGACATTCAAGCCTCGATCTGTCTTCGATCTGCCTATCATCTTTACATTTTGACAGATCTGCGCCCCGGAGGGAGCCGGTGAGAGGGGGAGAGGGGGAGACAAGGGGACAAGGAAGAAACTGTCAACTGTCTCCACTGGTGACTGGTGACTGGTGACTGGTGACTGGTGACTGGTGACTGGTGACTGTTCTCTCATCTCCTCATCTAACTGCTAAACGAGGGAAGTGAGGCTCGATCGTCGGAAGGCTCGAAACTGGGAAGATCGAGGTTTCCAGACTCGCGGCGAGTACGTTTGGCGAGGCGATAGCTGACGCTTTGGAGTTCGGCGTGGAGTTGGCGGTTTTCGCGCTGGAGGGCTTCGACGCGCTCTTGAATGGGTTTGAGACGTTCGGCGAACTTCTGTTTGTAGACTTCGGGAAGTTCCTGAACCACTTGTTCGAGCATCCGGGCGCGATCGGTGAGTTCTTGCGCCGTTTGACGCTGTTGAAACAGCTCGCGATCGCGATCGGCGATTTGCGATTGGTAAAACTCGACTTGTTGTTCGACTTCCGCCAGTTGTTGGCGCAGCAGTTGCATTTGTTCTCGATACTGCGATGAGGGTGCGGCGCTGGAGGTTTGGTTGGCGTTACCTTTGACCAAACGAAACAGCTCTTGAGAAAGCTGTTGAACCAGTCGATCGCGCATTTTCACCTCTTCTTGCAGTCGTGCGACTTCGGCTCGCAACTCGTGCGGATTGAGGGATTCAGTCGGGTTCACCAAAGCTACCTCCTAGGCAAAATGACAGAAGAGTTCGTTTTCGTTTCTACTGAATGTTAATCTAGCATCTGCCTCGATCGCCCGATCGCTCGGTCAACGTTTCGTAGCAAATCTCAGCCAAGATTCACCTATGACAGGTTCGTTCGTCGTTTTTGAAGGAATTGAAGGGTGTGGGAAAACCACTCAGTTACAGCGAACTTGCGACTGGCTGCGATCGCGCGTTCGGGGTTCGGTGGTGGTGACGCGGGAACCGGGGGGAACGGAACTCGGACGACAGTTGCGAACGGTACTGTTAGAAGTGCGCGAGGGGGAACCCATCGGCGATCGCGCGGAACTGTTGCTGTACGCCGCCGATCGCGCCCAGCACGTAGAACGGTCTATTAAACCGCAACTGGCCAGCGGGGCGATCGTCCTGTGCGATCGCTATACAGACTCGACGGTCGCCTATCAGGGATACGGGCGACAATTGAATCGAGAACTCATCGATCGCCTCAACCACATCGCTACGGGAGGCTTGGAACCGGATTTGACCCTGTGGTTGGATGTCGAACCGGAAATCGGACTCGATCGCGCTCGCAAACGGGGAGAAGCCAACCGCCTCGAACGAGAAGCCCTAGATTTTCATCGTCGGGTTCGTCAAGGTTACGCCGCACTCGCCCAACAATACCCCCACCGTATCGTCCGCATCGACGGAAGGCGATCGCCCGACGAGGTCGAAAAGAAAGTTCAACAAATCTTGACCGAACGTTTATCCTTAAAATTATCGGGACTCGAACTCCCGCCAACTTGGACACGAGACACTGGGGACAATGGCTAACGCAATACATCTGGCGATGGTGGAAAACGGTGCAGCCAGATGGACGAATTCAAAAAACGGACGGGGAGGAGCGATCGCACTCGATTTGAGCGACGCTCACCTCATCGCCGCCGATCTCAGCAATTTCGACTTAGCGGGTTCCGATCTCAGCCACGCCAACCTCATCGGGGCAGATTTGCGGGGGGCGAACCTCGCCGACGCTAACCTAGAAGGTGCGAACCTCATCGGAGCGAACTTGCGAGAAGCCAACTTGCGAGGGGCGAATTTGTCCCACGCCCAACTTCGACGCGCCAGCCTCAGCGAAGCCATTTTACACCGCGCCCACCTCAACGAAGCGGATTTACAAGAAGCGACGCTGTACCGGGCGGAATTAGTGCAAGCCCATCTCTATTCTGCCAATTTTCAAGGGGCGAATTTACGAGAAGCCGATCTCAATGCGGCCTATTTATTCGCTGTCAATTTTCGCGACGCCAACCTCAGCGGGGTCGATTTGCGCTGGACACATTTGAAAAACGCTGACTTGTCAGGTGCGAATTTAAATGGCGCAAATTTACGATATTTGAAAGGCAAACCGGAGTTGTTTGAAGCTGAAGAAGACGACGCCTAAATTGCGATTTTCTTAATTTTAGTCGTGATATTTTTTGCCGTTTTTGTCGGGTGCATCTCAAAAATGTAAATTCATCGGATACGAGCTTTCGTAATCGCTCGAGCGGCGGTTGGGTAGAGCGATAGCGAAACCCAACCTACCCAAGACTCATGTTTTTGCAAAAGTGAGATGCACCCGAAGTGGCATTCGATGAAAATTCAAGCAAGTGACTCGTTCGATTCTGTTAAACTCCCAAGTCAGTTCGCCGTTCGTCTATTGTTTTGTTCTATGGCTTTCAGCAAAACCTCTTCCATCCAGGCATTCATACTTTTACCTGCTTTTTTAGATGCGAGAAAGATCTGGTGATGGAGTTCGGGGGTTGTCCGAAATGGGAAATTACCTGAAAAAGGCTTATCCGGCTCTTCTCCGAGTTCCTCACACAGCTCGAGGTAATCATCTACAGAGTCTTGAAACGCCTTTTCGAGTTCTTCAACTGTAGAACCCTCAAACGTCACAACATCTTTGATGTCGAGGATACGTCCGTGAAGAAATTTGCTTTCGATATCAATTTCTACGTTGCCAGTATAGCCTTTGTACTTAAACATATTGCTCCTGTAAGACTACTGGTTTATTCGCCCAATTTGAACTTGTTTTTCTGGAGTTAAAACTTCAATTATTTGAGAAGATTTGCAGTAAGAACGTTTTAACAATTAAGGTTGTCTGGCTCGAATCCTGCGTTGGTTAAAAACCTTTTTAAGTCTTTGACTGTGGGTTTATTAACGACAGGTTTAGGATGAGGCTTATGAAAAACTGCTCTTACTTCGCCCAGTACGCACCTTACGCGCGAGCCACGCCCTTCGCGAATATCTGCTCCCAACGCTCTTAGAAGATTTTCCACATCGTTCCATGAAATATCGGAACGAACGGGAGAAACAAAAATATCTTCTAGGGTTCTGCGCTGCTTACTTTTAAGCTTATCGCACATTCACAATCTTCTGTCGAACGTTCTTTATTATGATATCGTATTTTGATATCGATCGACCTTAAACAGTTTGTCGAAAAATTCTATAAAATTTCATATCAGATCCCCAGCCTCTTCAAGATGCCGAAGATCTGGATAGAAACTCCGATTCAGAGAGTTTCAACGGGGCAACCCCACGCGAATCGTTGAATGTTGCTAAGTATTGCTGCAATTTTAAATATTAAAAGTCGATCGCCCGATAGAAAAGCTTCGATTTTTTAGATATAGTCTTTCGGATTTAGTAAAGGTTTTTGAATCGAAAAATATCGAGGCGATCGCACGTCGATTAGTGGAAGACAAAGCCTGCCAAAATCACGGGAACGACGAAAGCCCCGACAACGATAAAGAAAAACGTCACGGGATCGATGTCGAAAACGGTGGTTTTCGGCTCTGTGGGAGGTTTACGATCGCTCATAACGGCCTCACTGGTGAGTCTATTCGATCGATCCTACTCCAGCAGAGTCCCTTTCACCAAAATCGCGATCCCCAAAATCCCCGATCTCAGACCGAAACCGTCTTAAGATATTCTTGAATTTCCGCGATCGTAAACATCGCCTCGAACTCTAACCCCTGTTCCCGGTAAAACTCCGCCCCACCTTGTTGGCGATCGACCAACGAAATGACGCGATCGACCTGATATCCCGCATCGCGCAGCCGCGTCACCGCCTTCATCGCCGACTGTCCCGTCGTCACTACATCTTCGAGGACGACCACCTTTGCGCCAACGTCCAACGGCGGCCCTTCAATATAGGCGCGAGTTCCGTGGCCTTTGGCTTCCTTCCGCACGATAAACGCCGGGATCGATCGCCCCTCGATCGCCGAAACCACGCTCACCGCCGACACGATCGGATCGGCACCGAGGGTCAATCCCGCCACGGCTTGCGTATCTTCAGCCAGCATCGACAGTAACAAGCGTCCCACACAAAGCGCCCCTTCCGGGTGCAGCGTCACCAACTTCCCGTTGATGTAATAGGAACTTTTCTGTCCTGAAGACAGAACGAAATCTCCTTCGCGATACGCCAACGTCGCCAGCAAATGCAGCAAATGCTGTTTGACGGCGTCTAAATCTGCCGTCGCGAGGGTCGAGGGTTGAGAAATAGCCATCTAGAAATATCGATCTTGAATTGCCAAAGATATACTTTACCGTTACGGGGAACAGGGAATGGGGAACAGAGTTTCAGTCACCAGTCACCAGTCACCAGTCGCCAGTGAAGACAGTTAACAGAGAACATTCTCCCCCTTTCCCCCTCTTCTCATCCCGCTTGCATCGCCGCAATTTGAATTCCTCGAGGGAAAATCTCGTGTTCTTGAACTTGGATTCTCGCGTGTAGGGTTTCGGGGGTATCGTTGGGGAGAATCGGAACCGCCGCTTGAATGAGAATCGGACCGCTATCGACAGTCAAACGGGCGATGTGAACCGTGCATCCGGTGATTTTGACGCCGGATTTCAGGGCTTGTTCGACGGCGTGTAACCCCGGAAAACTGGGAAGCAAACTCGGATGAATGTTAATGACGCGATCTGGATAGCGATCGAGTAATATCTCGGTAATGCGGCGCATCCATCCCGCCATAACGACCCATTCGACCCCGTACTGACTCATGGTTTGAGCGATGTCGAAATCGAAGGCTTCGCGACTTTGATATTTGCGATGGTCGATTAATATCGCGGGAATTCCCCACCGTTGGGCGCGAGCCGCCACCGCCGCACCAGGTTTGTTATAGATGAGAACGGGAATTTCCGCCCGCAGTTTTCCATCTGCGATCGCTTGCACTAACGCCTCGAAGTTCGTACCGCTACCCGACGCGAGAACGCCTAGTTTCAACGTCGAAACTTGTTTTTGGGCGTCTGCGGGAATATCGGGGGAAATGATACTCGGCGTTGTTTGCTCCACGGCTGGCTCCCTTAAAGTAGAAGTGGACGATGCGATCGAACGGTTTAAAGGCGCACGATGCTCGAACTTCACTGTCACACGACTTATTCTGACGGAACCCTGACCCCCGCGCAACTGGTAGAGGCGGCGGTGTTGGCTGGGGTAAAAGCCTTGGCGATTACCGATCACGATACCCTCTCGGGGTGGGACGAAGCCCGAGAGGCGGCGCGATCGCACGACTTACAAATCGTTCCCGGTGTGGAATTGAGTACGGTTCACTGCGATCGCTCCTTGCACGTTCTGGGATTTTATCCCGATCGCGAGCTTCTGAAAAGTCCGTTGCGCGATCGCCTTCAGGGTCGTTGGTGGCGGGCGCGGAAAATCGCCGAGAATTTAGAAAAAATGGGCTATCCCGTGACGTTACCCCAGTTGGGGGAAGGGGTCGCCCCGAGTCGCCCCCACATAGCCAGAGCTATGGTAGAGGCGGGATACGTGCGATCGCTTGAAGAAGCCTTCGATCGCTTTCTCGGGGACGACAAACCCGCTTATGTCGCGTATCCGAAATTTACCGCAGCCGAGGGCATCGAACTGTTACGCAAGTGTGGCGGCGTTCCCGTGTGGGCGCATCCCTACCTGTTTCGCGGCGGCGGCGTGGAAACTGTGTTACCCGAACTCGTCGAGGCGGGATTGATGGGAATCGAAGTCTACCATCCCCATCACCGGGCGTCTCAATGTCGGTGTTTGCTGGAACTGTGCGATCGCTACAATTTACTCGCCACCGGAGGAAGCGACTATCATGGTCCGAAAGTATCGGGTCAAAACGACTATCCTCTCAACAGCTTAAACGTTTCTCTCTCGCTTCTCTCTCCCCTCCAACGAGCGGCTCGAAACTTAAAATTAAATTAATTTCAGGTTAATTTCAGGTTGATTTTATAGCATTTTTATCGAGGCAACTCCTCAATTTTCAGACAATTGAGTGCGATCGAGTAGCATAGAAACGGGTGACATCAACGTTTGGACCTGGAGAATATCGGCAAAAAATACACCAGACAAGCCGTTTGGCATATTTTTGTTGCTGCCGATCGCGGATCGATCGGCTATTCTCAAGCGTGCTGAAAACAAAAAAATTTAAATCGATCGACTGCGGCTCACGAAATTTAGTAGTCTTAAACCTCCCAATTGAAGACCGAAGGCTCGATAAACCGAACAGAGAACTTCAGTTTTAAAATATTATCTGGCCCCAATTTGACAACAGAGGGATGACTCTCCTTTAACGAAGCCAGAGAATTGAAATTTATTCCTGGTGTGGAGCGCCGTTCGCGGAAGCAGTGCGTAGCACTTTCGTGGCTGGGTGCGTTGGGGATAGACCCGACAAAAACTGAAGTGGGATACACCTGGGAGGCTTGGCGAGAGGCTAGGCTTTCCACAGGGAAGTGGTTAAACTCCGGCTCCTCTATAGCCCGAGAATTATCGCGGCTATAGCCCGATGAGTATCAAGATTTGACCTTACTTTTATCGACGAGGTTGGCTTCTAGCTTCAGACAGTTGCGGCCTTCCATATCCACCTGCAAACTGTACTCGACGCGATCCATCAAGCGGTTCATGATCAACCAACCGTAGCCGCCTTCTTGCATCGCTTCCGGCGTCGGTGCCATATATTCGTCGAGGTTGTATCCCCGCCCGTAATCCCAGACTTCCAAACAGATATCCTCTTCCTTAAGTTCGAGGCGTACCAGAACCGGAAGGTGAGGGCGATCGCGATGGGCGTGGCGGACGACGTTAGAAAAGGCTTCTGCGAGAACCAGGCGCAAGCGATTCGACTGCCGCGGCCAGTCCATACTTTCGCCCAAGTCCATTTCCAAACACCCCAGGAGCCAGTTCTCGACGATGTTTAAAAACCTCAGTTCGCTAGGAATGTGTAATTCCGTCTTCATGGATTACAGAACCTCCAGAGAGAGAATGGTTTGGTCGTCTTCCTGCTCTTGGGTGTTACCTCGAACGCGATCGAGTAAATGAGAGAGATCGATGGGAGAACCCTCTTGATGGAGGAGTGTCCAAAGTCCTTCTTGTTGGAGCATCGTCGTGGTTTCTTGTCCGTTACTATCAACTTGCGTCACGCTGGCTTCAGTGATCCCGTCACTCGTCAGTAAAAAGACATCGCCGGGATTCAACGTTACCGAATCATCTTTAGCTTTCCAGACGGGCAAAATTCCGAGTGGAATCCCCCGCGTTTTCACGAAATTCGGTTCGACTGTAACCTCCTCGCCTCGTTGCACCTGTTCGACAACTGTTCGATGCGCCCAAATGAGGGGGTAAATATGGCCGGCGTTGGCGTACACTAACTGTCTCGTCGACGGGGTATACCGCGCCAAAACCATAGTAATAAAGCAGTTGTTGCTAATTAGGTCGTCGGACAGGCTGCTGTTAAGGTTTTGCATGACCTCAGCCGGATTGGGGGGGTTGTCCTGGGACAGTTCTCGGCGCAGCACGGACATGGCACTGGCCATAAACAAGGCGGCGGGAACCCCTTTCCCCGAAACGTCTCCCAAGGCTAACCAAAAATCCCCTTGCGGGTGAACGTAGACCTCGAAGAAGTCGCCGCCGACGCCCCGAGCGGGATAGCAACAGGCTTGTACTTTTTCAGTATCGGTTTCGGGCAAACTCTGACGCAGCAGGTTCGACTGAATTTGTCGCGCCACGTCCAGTTCGGCCAGCATTTTCTGCGCCTGTTCTTGGGTGCGCTGGTACAGGCGGGCTTGGGAGAGCGCCAGTGCTGCTTGTTCGGCTACCAGTTCGATCAGCTTGACCTCTTCTGGCGCCCATTGGGTATCGCTTCCGCTTTGGTATAGGGCGAGGACGGCGAGGCTATCCTGTTGGTACACCAAGGGAACGACGAGGTGAGTCGTGTTGGACTCTTCGTTTTGAACGAGCTGACTTTCCCGTTGTTCGACGGCGGTTTTGACTAAGACTTCGTCGTAGGGGGAAACGTCGAGTTCGTCGGAGTCGTTGGAGCTGTAGGAGACAGATCCGGAACTGCGAAGTTTGCTTCCTTCGACGGGATAGAGTTTCGCTCCCGTGGCCTCGAAGTTGCGCCCCACGGTTTCGACGATGGTGGCCAGCATACTTTCGTAGTCGAGAGACTCGCGCACCACCGTCATGATGGCGTTGAGCAAGGACTCGCGGCGTAGGATGCGGTTGAGTTCGTTGGTGCGCTGTTTGACGACTTTGTAGGTTTCTGATGCCTGCTGGACGACGGCTTTCAGTTCTTCGGGGTTCCAGGGTTTGGTGATGTATTTGAAGACTTGCCCGGAGTTGATCGCTTCGACGAGGTCTTCGACGTCGGTGTATCCCGTCAACAGGATGCGAATCGTGTCGGGATAGCGATCGACCGTTTTACTGAGGAATTCGGTACCGTTCATCTCCGGCATCCGTTGGTCAGAGATGATGATGGCCATTTCGCCCTGTTCTTCGAGAACTTGTAGGGCGGCGAGGGCGCTTTCGGCTTTGTAAACTTGAAATTCCCGACGAAACGTCCGATAGAGCAAGTCTAGGTTATCTGTTTCGTCGTCAACTACTAAGAGTTTGAGTTTTTTTCCTTTTCCCCGACTCATGCCATCTCCAGTGCGCGGGCTAGTTCGTTGGTTAGACTTCCGTGTGGGGCTGAGGATGCGGCCGGATTCGGCGATCGCGTCTTTGCCATCGTACCTTAGGATTTTGTAGAAATCGACCGTATCTTCCCCTATTTTTTACCCCCGGTTTTTCTCCGAATCGATTTTCAGCAATATTCCCTTTATATCCTTACGATCGCCCCTCGTGGGAAACACGCTCGGCAAACCGCAGTTTGGCGGAACGCGATCGAGGGTTGGCGGCGCGTTCTTCGGGTTGCGGAACGATGGGCTTTTTCGTCAGCACCTTTAAGTCGGGACAGTTCCGAAGGCGATGTTTGACGATGCGGTCTTCCAGGCTGTGAAAGTCGATCGCGGCGATGCGCCCCCCAACGTTCAGCGCCCGAGGCGCTCGATCGAGCCACGTTTCCAAGCTGTCTAACTCTCGGTTTACAGCAATCCTCAACGCTTGAAACACGCGAGTTGCCGGGTGAATTCTACCATATCGGTAGCGACGGGGGACACTCCGGGCGATCGCTTCGGCGAGAGTTACGGTGGTATAAAACGGCCGCCGTTCGACGATCGCTCGCGCGATACGACGCGACAAACGTTCTTCGCCGTAGTGATAAAACACGTCGGCTAAGTCGGTTTCGTTCCAATGGTTGATTATCTCTTCGGCGGTCAAATCTTGGCGGCGGTCCATTCTCATGTCGAGGGGTGCGTCGTGACGAAAGCTGAACCCCCGTTCGACCACATCGAGCTGGCCGGAGCTGACCCCCAAGTCGGCTAAAATTCCGTCGAAGCGTTCGTCGTCGTACGGAAATTCGGCAAAGTTGCCCCGCCAAAAGGTCACGCGATCGCCGTATTCGGCTAAATTCGCTTTGGTCGTCTCGAGTGCCATGTCGTCGCGATCGATGGCGGTCACGTGGGTGTCTGGTGCGGCTTCTAAAATCGATCGCGCGTGGCCTCCCGCCCCCACGGTGGCGTCGAGATACCGTCCCCCAGGATGCACGGCCAAGGCGGCGATCGTCTCTCGTTCGAGAACCGGAACGTGAAGAAACCGCGCTCGGTTTTCTGAAGTGTCAGTAGATATTTCTAGGTCAGTCAACCCGATCTCCCTATAATGTACAGAAGGCGAAACAAAAATACATATTCAGTCATCAAGCGAACAGCTTTTTTTTGACACCCATCAAACGGATAACCGATAGCTGAAATGCCTAAAATCGAAACCCGAACTGAACCCATGGTGCTGAACATGGGGCCGCACCACCCCTCAATGCACGGCGTTTTGCGCTTGATCGTCACCCTCGACGGGGAAGACGTCCTCGACTGCGAACCCGTTATCGGCTATCTCCACCGAGGCATGGAGAAAATTGCCGAGAACCGCACGAACGTTATGTTCGTTCCCTATGTTAGCCGTTGGGACTATGCGGCGGGAATGTTTAACGAGGCGATTACGGTCAACGCACCGGAGCAACTGGCGGGGGTCGAGGTTCCCAAACGCGCCAGCTACATTCGCGTCATCATGCTGGAGCTGAACCGCATCGCCAATCACCTGCTCTGGCTCGGTCCGTTTTTGGCGGACGTGGGCGCTCAAACGCCGTTTTTCTATATTTTCCGCGAACGGGAGTTGATTTACGACCTCTGGGAAGCGGCGACGGGTCAGCGGTTGATTAACAACAACTATTTCCGCATCGGTGGCGTCGCGGCGGATTTACCCTACGGTTGGGTCGATAAGTGCGAGGATTTCTGCGATTATTTCGATCCGAAGGTAGATGAGTACGAGAAACTCATCACCAACAACCCGATTTTCCGCCGCCGTATTGAAGGTATCGGCGTTATTTCTCGTGAGGAAGCCATTAACTGGGGACTGTCGGGCCCGATGCTTCGCGCGTCGGGAGTGAAGTGGGATTTGCGGAAAGTCGATCGTTACGAGTGCTACGACGAGCTGGATTGGGACGTTCACTACGAAACGGCGGGTGATTGCTTCGCTCGCTATTTGGTGCGGATTCGCGAGATGCGCGAGTCAGTCAAGATTATCCGACAAGCTCTCAAGCAACTTCCCGGCGGTCCGTTCGAGAATTTGGAAGCGCGTCGGATGGCCGAAGGTCCGAAGTCTCAGTGGAACGATGCCGATTACCAGTTTATGGGTAAACGGATTCCGCCGACGTTTAAAATTCCGTCCGGGGAACATTACGTCCGCTTGGAGTCTGGGAAAGGCGAGCTGGGCGTGTTTATTATGGGGAACGATAATGTCTTCCCGTGGCGCTTTAAGATTCGTCCGGCTGATTTCAATAACTTACAGGTTTTGCCTCATATTTTGAAAGGGGCTAAGGTTGCGGATATCGTGGCCATTTTGGGCAGTATCGACGTGATTATGGGATCGGTCGATCGCTAAATTTTAATCATCTAAAAAATTACGCAGTTTCTGTTAGTGATACTGCGTAATTTTTTAGATTTTTTGTGTTTAGAATCTCTATTTTGGCTGAAGTTACCCTTTGACAAAAAGGTACAGCCTATGCTAATCAAGGGATTTCAGATTTTTGCTCGGTCAGTGACTGGGTACAAACAAGGAAATATTAAGCAAATCTAACGCTTTCTGTTGTAGGGGAGTCGGTTGAGTAATTTTGAAAAAAGTCAGATTGACTCCCTCGCATTTAGACCGCACTAACAGCCAATCAAGAGCTTCATATAATTCATCTTCATCAGCCGATTCTAGTCTGAGAAGATGGCTCAACGAAGAAGAGCAAGTTTCTCCGTTGAATCCTCTGACCGTGGTTAATTTCGAGCGCGGTTCGAGAATTCTCACTGCGAGCATCGCTATGATTGACGAGCGCTTTCAAGAGGCTTTGGCACTGAGGAGTTCGGGAACTTCCAGTTGTTTGAGGGTTCCTAAGACGGCTGAGACGTGACCGTGAGGTAAACTCCTTTGGATTTGAAACGCTGCACCGTAGTTTTCGACGGCCACCCCTCCTTTGAGGACGATTCGCAAATTTTCGATCGTTTCCGAGAGCAATTTTGACAAATTAGCTAAGGTTCGTTTGTGAACTTTATTTCCCTCTCGATAGGATTCTCAGAGAAGAACGGCCAGGGGGGAATTTCGATTGGGAACTCGTTCGATATACATGACTAGAAAGTAGCGGATTTCTTTCGCCAAATACCTTAAGAAAATCTTTAATTTACATAAGGACGACGTTCGGTGGGTTCCACACCCTCTTTCCCTTCCGGAAAGCGCTTGAGAGACTTTTGAGTATGGGCTCTTCCGACCTTGGTGTGTAGGGTAAATGCTTGTAGCCTATATCTGGAAAGGAATTTCGCGATTTGAGCAGACTTTTTATACAGTTTAGCAAAAACTCTTGCCCTGTAAGGGTTTAAGCGATTTCTTGCATAGTAA
>NZ_JAQNCQ010000221.1:0-4597 GCF_028368005.1 Geitlerinema sp. CS-897
CTCCCTTGCTCCCCCTCTCCCCCTCTAAAACACTATGGTTTTTCTCTTCTGGATTGCTGTTATCGTCGTGGTTGGTGTAGCGATTTACTTCGTGACCAATCAGAAACGCCTCGCCTCTCAACGTCCCGTCGTGGAAGAACTTCCACCGCTGAATCGAACCCTATTTACGTTGCAAATCGGCGATATCGTTCAGTTTGAAGATCGCGATTGGGTGGTGGAGGGAAAACTGACTTACGATGACGAGGGCTTTGTTTGGTTGGAATATATGGTTCAAGACGGCGATGACATTCGCTGGCTTTCGGTCTCCGAAGACGACACCATCGAGGTGTCTTGGTTGGAATCGATCGCGGACGACCTCGAGATTTCGGGGAAACCGCCGAAAACCCTCGAATACGGCGGCGAAACGTTTACTCGTGTGGAATCGGGAAAAGCAAATATGAGTCGCATGGGGACGATTCAGAAGCGTAAAGCCGAATCCTGTCGGTACTACGATTACGAAGGCGACGGCGATCGCGTCTTGTCTGTTGAGAATTGGGACGGCGATATTGAAGTGAGCGTCGGTTACAGTATTCGTCCTTCGCAACTGTCGTTACTTCCCGGTGGCGGTGGAAGTGTTTATCGCTCGATGTGAAACTTGCTTCGAGGTCGCTGTCTCCACTCCCTCGTGTTCGATCGCCGTTCTTCACGATCGCCGTTCTTCTCGATTGCTGGAGGGCGATCGCTGCTATTTTCAGTCGCGGAAACAAAAAGTCGCACCCCAGTCTCAACAAATTATTTTACTCAGTATTTATACTTATGTTTTTAGAAAACTACATGAATTTTTAAGAAGAAAAATTAAGATTGATTTGAATAGTGGTATTTCTCCGTAAAATTGACTAGGTTAAAACAAAATAAGCATAGCAAATTTTACGGAGATCGGACGATGAAACCGATGATTTGGCATCCAGAACCGGAAGACCAACAAGTCAATCACTACCTTAAAAACGTCAACCACGCACCTTACTTCACTATTGCAGCCGTTGTAGCCGTTGCATTTTGTCTCGTAACGTTTGCGATCGTAATGGGTGCTATTTAAATTGATTTTGATTGAATTGTTGCCATCAAACCTCGAGAAGCCAACCTCAGATCGAAGAGAGTTGGCTGTTTTTTGAGATAACTGTTTTCCGAAATAAATTCATAATTGAGTAACACGGCGATCGAAAATTACAGATATTAGTATTTAGAAACTCTATAGTGTTTTAACTTCATCCAAGATTATCAAAATAATAAAAAAAAACGATCCGTTCGATGGAAAATCGATCTAAAAAACGAAACAGATCGATCCAAAACCACAAAGATTTCGACGGTAACGAAGACAGAACTCAGCCATCCAATTTTCGATCGCAGGGAAAAGTGTGGCAAACTAGCGATAGAGGACGAAAGTAGCGAGGCAGCAGTCTCGGCTGCGAGGAGGTCATCTTGACAAACCCATTCGATCGCAACCCCAATTCCGAATTTATCGATAGCGATGACGAATCGCAAAACCTGCTGTGGGAGTACGTCCGATCGCTCGAGCCAGAAGTGGTGTCGCATCTATCCAAACCCGGCTCGACTGAAGTTGTTCGAGTCATGGAACGAAACATTGTCGGCTTGCTCGGAAGCCTACCTCCCGAACACTTTGGCGTCAGCGTCACGACGAGTCGCGAAAATCTGGGACGGCTGCTAGCCTCGGCGATGATTAGCGGTTACTTTCTACGCAATGTCGAACAACGTCTCAATTTCGAGCAGTCTGTTCGTCGATCGCCATCACCCCGTTCGGAAGACACAGAGGATTGACCGTTCTGCAGAGCGAAGACCCGTTTGGCGTCTTCCCCCACCCACGAACGCCGACACCTCAAAGCAAACGAACTCAGCATCACTTTCGTCGCGACGCGCGACTGTCTTCTTTCTAATTCGAGATCCCCTCTCTTGTATCGATATCTTCTGTTTTACAAACCTTACGACGTGCTGTGTCAGTTTACCGATAACAGCGACGCCCCTCGGCGTACCCTCAAAGAGTACATCGACGTTCCATCGGTGTACCCCGTCGGGCGACTCGATCGCGATAGCGAAGGTCTGTTGCTGCTGACTGACGACGGATCGCTCAAGCACCGACTCCTCGATCCGAAATTTGGTAAGAGCCGCGCGTACTGGGTACAAGTCGAACGCGTTCCCGACGAAGCCAGCTTACAGCGCCTGCGCGACGGCGTCACGATCCGTCAGTACCGTACGCGACCCGCCCGTGTTCGACGGTTGGCGATCGCCCCCGACTTACCGCCGAGACATCCCCCGATTCGCTTCCGTAAAAACGTTCCTACCTGCTGGCTGGAAATGAGCCTCACAGAAGGGCGAAACCGCCAAGTCCGACGCATGACCGCCGCTGTGGGACATCCGACGTTACGCTTGGTGCGCGTCGCCGTCGAAAACCTAACGCTAGACGCTCTGCAACCGGGACAGTGGCGAGATCTCACTCTCGCTGAAGTCAGCCAACTCCAAAAGCGGTGTGGGTTGTCCGCCGTCGCGTCCCGTTCGGGCGATCGAAATCGCGCACGATATAATTAATAGCTTTCGATCGCCGTCGCCATGTTGGTTTGCCCCCACTGTCACACCCTCAATCCCGAAGGTCGCCAATATTGCTCGCAATGTGGGGCGTCGATTCCCTCACACAAACCGGTTTGGTTCGCCGCCATCGTCTCGACGAAATTTACCGCCTCGACTCTTCCTCCCTATCTCGATCCCAAACAACGCTATCGTTTCTTCGACCTGGGAAAACTCAACGAGTACGGCGAAATCGAAACTCGCGCCTACGACCTCCAACCTCAGCTCCCCCCGTATTTCAACTGTAGCGTCAGTTCCTACAGCACGGACAGTCACGTTCCTAAGTTGGCGCAGCCGTACTGCGATCCCCGCTGTCAGGCGAATTCTGCCTTTCCGCGACTTCGCGATACCTGGGAAGGCGACGACTATACAGTCGTTCTGCTCGAAGACCGCTCGCATCTGTCCCGTCCCCTCGATTGTTGGCGAACGGTTTCGCCGCTGCAACGCCTTTATTGGATGTATCAAATGCTCGATTTGTGGTCGATTTTAACGGCGATCTCCTGTCGAAATAGTTTGACACAACTGCACAACCTCCACCTCGACAGCGATCGCGCTATCTGTATGCAACGACTGTATGCAGACCCGAGCGATCGCCCCCCGACGCTAAAAACCCTCGGGAAAACCTGGACGACCCTATTTCAGTCTCTGTCCGAACCGCCGCCGCCGGATTTAGGGGAATTTTTGCAACAGGTAGAGCGAGGAGTCCTCGCCGATTCCGACGCGATCGGCGATCGCCTCGACCGCCTCATCGACGCTCTCGAACGAGACGAGACCGAACCTACCGCCTGGGAGGACTTGGAGATCGTAGAGGAAGACGACGCAACCCTCACCGTTCCCATTCCCCCCGTCGTCTATCTCGCTCACGGTGGAAAAACCGACATCGGACGCCATCGTCCCCGCAACGAAGATACGTTCGCGATCTGGATACAGCGAGATTGGCGAGAAACCCCTGCCGATCGCACGCTAACCTCGCGTGGGTTGTACGTTCTGTGCGATGGGATGGGCGGCCATGACGGCGGCGATGTTGCCAGCGCGATCGCTTCGGAAACTGTTATCGAGACCTTATCCCGTCAGTGGAACGACGGCCTCCCTAGCGAAACTGCCATTCGAGATGCCATCGATCGCGCCAACCAAGCCATCTACGACCTCAACGACGAACAAAGCCGCCACGGAAGCGGACGTATGGGAACGACTCTCGTGATGCTGCTCGTCGATGGCGATCGCGCCGCCGTCGCCCACGTGGGAGATTCGCGCCTCTACCGCCTCACCGTTCGGGGGGGACTGCAATTACTCACCATCGACCATGAGGTCGGACAGCAAGCCATTCGACAAGGGATCGACCCAGCAGATGCCTACAGCCGTCCAGAAGCCTACCAACTGACCCAAGCCCTCGGTCCGCGAGATAACGCCGCCGTGCGCCCGGACGTGCGTTTCTTGAACCTGTCGGAAAATACGTTATTTTTGTTAGCCTCTGACGGCTTGACCGATAACAACCTCGTCGAAGCCCATTGGGAAACGCACTTAAAGCCGTTTCTGAGAGAACCCAGCAACCTCGACGCGGCCGCAGAAAAACTCATCGACCTAGCCAACGACCGCAACGGACGCGATAACATCACTGCTGTTTTAGTTCGCGTCAGCCTGCGATCGCCGTGAGGAGAGGGGAAAGCGTTAAGAGGCAGGACGATCGCTAGAATCCTGAAGATCTCAATTAGCGGTACTTAAACGAAAAATAACGTAAAAGGTAAAATAAAAGCTAAAGCTCTGCCCGACAAGAATTTAAGGTTAAAGGTATTCTCATGAGAGAAACCACCCCAGCCGCCATGCCACCCTGCTTCGAGAAGTGGCTCTTCCGACCTTGGTGTGTAGGGTAAATGCTTGTAGCCTTTATCTGGCAAGGGATTTCTCGATTTGAGCTGCCTTTTTATACAGTTTAGCAAAAACTCTTATACTGTAAGGGTTTCAGCGATTTCTTGCATAGTAA
>NZ_JAQNCQ010000222.1:0-7953 GCF_028368005.1 Geitlerinema sp. CS-897
CTTCATAATTTTGTCGAGAAATATTATTGTAACTTATAAAGTGGACGAGTTAAGTCAATTCAGATTTATACCTTGAGCAAGACGGCTTCTTGTTCATTTTCCACCCCCAGCTTTTGATAACTTTTTCAGCAAACCCTAGCTAAAGTTCGTTTGCGAACCTTATTGCCCTCTCGGTAGGATTCTCTGAGAAGGACGGCCGGGGGGGAATTTCGATTGGGAACTCGTTCGATATACATGACTACAGAATAGCGGATTTCTTTGCTCGAGAACCTTAAGAAAATCTTTGAATTACATGGGTACAACGCTCGGCGGGTTCCGCGCCCTCTTTCCCTTCCGGCAAGCGTTTGAGAGACTTTTGAGTAGATTTACAGGGGAAACTTCAGTCTGGAGTGTTGTCGAACTGGCTAGATTTAGCTTGGGTGGTTTGACCTCCTTTGAGCAGTGCCACGTGAAAGGTTTTCTGACTGATATCGATGCCGAGGACGGCCAGGGACTCTGGGGTTTTCGAGGTCTTCACAGTTTTTCTCCAACGGTAGGGGACAATTTTCTCCAACGGTAGGGGACAAGAGGAATTCTTGCAGCTCGCTCACAGCGCTATCCTTGTTATCCTGGGTGGTTTTTCTGAGAAAACACCGGGTATACTGTCCAGTCTGCTGCTAGCGTGCTGCTGTTATCGGGCTAGGAGGCTCTACAATCTACTTAACAGGCTCACATCGGCTCTGAGGCTGCGTCCGGAGTCACTCCTAACTCGATTTTCTCTTAAACTCCTACATACAAGGGTGCGTGACTCGAACAATAGGGCGTCGAACGCGAGACCGATCGCTCTGTCACGCACCGCCAATGTACACCGCCAACATACAAGGGTGTCGTGACGCGACCGGCGAATCGGGTAGAAATCCGGTCAATGTAGCTTTACCGCGTCACGCACTTTTACAGCGAGTAGCGAGCAGTGATGGGGAGATGATGAAACGATGGGACGATCGGGAAATCTCCTCACCTCATCACCTCACCGTCACCGTAGAGGCTGAAATAGGCTTGTAAAACTTGCAAAACCTTCGGACCAGTAAAAGAACCGCCCCCTTGTCCCGAGTGTTCGCCAAAGGCAACGACCACAATTTCGGGGTCGTCCATCGGCCCGTAAGCCCCAAACCAGGTATGGGATTCAAAGGGAGGTGCTTCTGCCGTGCCGCTTTTTCCAGCAAACGGGGGAATGTCCGACGAGTTGATTTTCGACCCCGTCCCCATCGTAATCACCTCTCGCAGTCCTTGAGCTAAAACGTCGAGTGTACCTTGGCTGATGTTGAGGGATTCGCGCCACTGACTGGCTTCCATATCGTCTTTCCACAAATGGGGTTGTACGCGATACCCCCCGTTGGCCGGAACGGCGAACATGACGGCGACTTGTAGCGGTGACGCCTGTAAATAGCCCTGACCGATCGACATGTTGATGGTATCCCCCATGAACCAGCCCTCTCCAATAACTTCTTTTTTCCAAGCTTCGTCGGGAACCAAGCCAGGAGATTCTTCGGCCGCGAGTTCGATGCCCGTTTTTTCACCGAATCCATAGCGGCGCGTCCATTGAATCAGAGGTGTTTCACCGATGGCTTGGGCGATTTGATAGAAAAACGTATCGCTACTCCAGGCCATGGCTCCCGCGAACCCGAGAGGACCAAAGCCGACTCGGTTCCAATCCCAAAACTTAATACCGCCTGCGGTGATGTAGGGATACGTCGGTAGAACGGTTTCGGTGGGAAATTCTCCCGATTCGATCGCCGCAGTCGTGGTGACGATTTTAAACGTACTGGCGGGGGGAAATCCTTGCAAGGCGCGGTTGACGAAGGGGTGGTCGGCACTTTGGAGTTCTGCCCAATCTTCCGTACTGATGCGCGTCGAAAAAATATTGGGGTCGAATGCCGGACGGCTGACCAGAGCTAACACGGCACCGTTTCGGGGGTCGATGGCGACGATCGCACCTTTGGTGTTACCTAGGGCAGCTTCAGCCGCTTTTTGCAGTTCCAGGTCGAGGGTAATCTGTACGTCTCGACCGCCTTGGGCTTGCTTTTCGCCCAAAACGCGCACGATTTGACCGCGACTGTCTACTTCCACCTGACGGCCGCCCCATTCCCCCCGCAGTTGGGGTTCGAAGGCAGCTTCGACCCCCATTTGACCGACAATATCTCCGAGACGATATTCTTCTTTGCCCTGTTCTTGAAACTGTTCTAAGGCGAGTTCGTCGATTTCGCCCGTGTAGCCGAGGACGTGGGCGGCCACAGAGCCGTTAGGATAGGTGCGGATCGCTTCGACACTGACCTCAATGCCTTTTAAATCTTGACCGTATTCCTCGAGAGCGGTGACTTGAGCGGAGGTGAGACGACGGGCGACTCGAATCGGTAGGGGGGATTGATATCCAATTTGTTCGAGGCGCTCGAGGACGGCCTCGGTGGGCAGGTTGAGAATTTCACACAATCGTTCGATGGTGGCCGGCCAGTCCTCGGGCTTTTGAGCGAGCGGCCACAGATAAACGGTGTGGGACAAACTCGAACTGGCCAGAATCTTTCCGTGGCGATCGAAAATATTTCCCCGTACCGGTTGGGTAGGAATGAGGCGAATGCGGTTGTCTTCGGCTAGCTTGCGGTTGCGCGAGCCTTGGATGAGCTGCAAGTAAGCCAGACGCGCACCGATTCCACCCACGAGAACCAGGGTAATCGCCAACATCATTACGACGGAGCGAGAAAACTCCCCGATAGTACGAGTGTTAGGTCGATTTCCGAAGCTAGATGACGGTAGAGAAGTCATGGCGGTAGGTCGAGAGGGGGAGCTTTTACAGTGAGCAGTGAACAGTGAGCAGTGAGCAGTGAAGAGAGTTTTCAGTTAACTGTCTTCACGGGTGACGGGTGACGGTGAAGTTTATTATGCAACATTGCCGAAAGCCGATCGCGATCGAGAAGCAACGGAGAGCTTCGCGACGATCGCCCGTCCTCCCGATACAATAAAGTGAACGTGCGATACAGACGAACGGTCAACTGCTACCGCGTGCCTCGTTCGCCGTGCTCGAGGTGGCTGTCAGTCCGTACCGACTGCTCGATCGTTCCTTAACCCAATTGGAGACCCGACGCGAGATCGGGGAGACGACTAACCAGGAGCCGCTATCATGCTGCAAGCTGCCACCCATAACAGCGATTTGCCTACCCTCGATTCCGACTTCGACGTCGAACTCCGTAAAGTCTTCAAAGTCTTCAACGGTGAAACGGCTGTGCGCGGCGTCGAGTTTAATATTCGCCGAGGGGAGTTTTTCAGTATCCTCGGCCCTTCAGGATGCGGGAAAACAACGACGTTGCGGCTCGTGGCCGGATTCGAGACGCCCTCAGCTGGGGAAGTCCTCATTCGAGGAAAATCCATGACCCACGTTCCGCCACACCGACGCCCGGCCAACACGGTTTTTCAAAATTACGCTCTGTTCGACCACATGACGGTGTGGAACAACATCGCTTTCGGCTTGCGTATCAAACGCCTCGGACGCAGTGAAGTCCAACAGCGGGTCGATGAGGTGTTGCAATTGGTCAAAATGGAAACTTTTGCCAATCGCTACCCCAAACAACTCTCTGGAGGTCAGCGTCAACGGGTAGCCTTAGCCCGAGCGTTGGTCAACCGTCCGGCGGTGCTGCTACTCGACGAACCCCTCGGGGCTTTGGACTTGAAACTCCGCAAGCAGATGCAGGTCGAACTGTCGAACTTGCATCAGAATTTGGGGTTGACCTTCGTGATGGTCACGCACGACCAAGAAGAAGCCCTGTCGCTCTCCGATCGCATCGCCGTGATGAAAGACGGCAAAATCGAACAGGTGGGAACTCCCAACGAAATTTACGAACGCCCGCGAACTCCCTTCGTCGCAGACTTCATCGGCGATACGAATTTATTTGAGGGGCATCTCGAAAGTACCGACGGGTCGAGTTTGCTCGTTCGCACCCACTCGGGTTTGAAAATCGTCGTGTCGCGCACTCCCGAGTGGAGCGATCGCACCCATCAAACCATCGTCAGCGTGCGTCCCGAAAAAATTCACCTGCACTGCGCCCCCCCCGAAACCTCCCACAATACCTTTGAAGGACGGCTCAAACACGCCATGTATCTCGGGACTCACGTTCACTGCGTCGTCGAACTGGTGTCGGGAGAAACGTTAACCGTGCGTCAAGCGACCCACCTCGAAACGTTACCCGAAGACGGTTCGCCACTGTACCTGTCGTGGTCGCCCTCAGATTGTATCGCCCTGGCCGCGCGATCGACCTGAGACCTCTCGAGATCGCGACGTGAGACCACACCACCGCCCCTCGCGGTAAGATACTCATGGATCGTCGCGTTCCGACGTTTCGTCCGATAGATCGCTCTTGGTGCCGTGCCTTCGACTCGTCTCTCGTTTTCGGGCGGTCGCTCGACCCGCCGTCAGTTTTTGAAAGCTTCTGCCGCTGCCGCCTCCGGCTTGGCACTCTCGAGCTGTGGTTGGACGCTGGCCAACGTGCGAACCAACGTCCGCACGGCGTCTGACGTTCTCTACATCTACACCTGGGCTGGGTATACCGATCGCGAACTGATCGACCAGTTTTATAAAGAAACCCAAATTCGCGTCATTGCCGATGTCTTTTCCTCTAACGAGGAAATGCTGGCGAAAGTACAAGCGGGTGCCGGAGGCGCTTACAGCGTCATCTATCCCTCCGACTACATGGTGCGGAGACAGATCGACCTCAATATGTTGATGGAACTGGATAAGTCTCGTCTGCCGGGTCTCGATCGCCTGTTTCCCAAGTTTCGCGATCCCAGCTACGATCGCGACAACCGCTACAGCGTCCCCCTCAGTTGGGGAACCACGGGTCTGATCTACAACCGAAAAGCCCTCAATCCGATCCCTACAGACTGGCAGTATCTCTGGGACTACCAACAACAGTTGACGAAACGCCTCACGCTCCTCAACGACCAACGGGAAGTCTTCGGTGCTGCCTTACGCTCCCTCGGATATTCTTACAACTCCACCAACCCGGACGAAATTCGCGCTGCTTACGAAAAACTGGTACGACTCAAACCGGCGATCGCGGCATTTAATTCCGACGCTTGGCGCACGCAAATCCTCACGGGAGACCTTAAAATCGCCATGTGCTACTCTTCCGATGCCAACGAAATAACTCCTGAAAATACCGATCTCGCCTACGTTCACCCCGAAAGCGGCTCCTCGATTTGGACGGACGCTCTGGTGATTCCCCGCACGGCTCCCAACATCGAAGGGGCGTATGCTTGGCTCGAGTTCATGCTGCGCCCGGAAGTGGCCGCCCGCATCTGCGAACGTCTCAGCTTCGCCACCCCCAACGCCACCGCCTTCGAGTTGTTACCGCGAGAGGTTCAAACCAACACGACGCTGTTTCCTCCCGAATCGGCGATCGAAAAATCTGAAAGCCTCGAACCGATTCCCCCAGATGTCGGAGAAATCTACAATCGCTATTGGACCAAACTCACCAGTGGCTAACTTACAGTCACCAGTCACCAGTCACCAGTGAAGACAGTTAACAGGTAACAGTTTCTCCCCATCTCCCCCTCTCCCCCTCTCCCCTTCTCCCATAACACCCGTGTCTGTATCGCCCCCCCCATCTTCCTCGACCTCCGATCTGACCCCAGACGCCACCAAACCGCGTTGGGGGACTCGCTGGCTCGGTCCGCTGGTTCTGTTAGGACCGGCTGGGCTGTGGCTGTTACTGCTGCTGGTTCTGCCCACGCTGGTTATTTTCCAGCTGAGCCTGGTTCCGAACATTCGTCCTGGGGATATCGTCAACCCGTCGGGAATCGATAATTACTTGTTGGTGTTCAACCCGACGAACTTTCGCGTGATCGTGCGATCGCTCGGTTTAGCCGTGGGAACGACGCTGTTGTGTCTGGGTTTGGGCTTTCCCGTCGCCTACTGGATTGCGGTTCTCGCCCCGAAACGCTGGCGCAACCTGCTGCTGTTGGGCTTTATTTTGCCCCTGTGGACGTCCTCGCTGCTGCGAACCTACGCCTGGATTACCATTTTGCGACCGACGGGGGTACTCAACTCGATTCTCTCCACTATCGGATTGCCGACGCTCGAAATTCTCAACCGAACGCCTGCGGTTCTTGTGGGGATGAGTTACAGCTTTCTGCCCTATATGGTCTTGATTCTCTACTCGTCCCTCGAAAAGCTCGATCGCGATCTGCTCGAAGCCTCTGCCGATTTAGGGGCGACACCCCCTCAAACCTTTTGGAAAATTACGGTACCTCAAGCGCTTCCCGGTATCGCCGCCGGTTCGCTGCTGGTGTTTATCACGAGCCTCGGGGATTTCATCGACCCGGAACTTCTCGGCGGTGCCTCCAGCATGACGGTGGCTCGCTTGATCTACAACCAGTTTTTGGGACAAACTCAAAACTGGGGATTCGGATCGGCCTTGAGTGTGGTGTTAATTTTTGCGGTCAGTCTGTCGATCGCCTTGTTGCTGAAATACGGGGATTCTTCGGCGACGCAACGCTAGTTCGCTGCGATCGGGGAGCGAGGCCAGGCTCGATCGTCGAAGCCCTCAACCTCGAGAACGGGTGTTACAGTTGATAACGAACTGGGCGAGGCGGTATCCGAGGCGATCGACTCCTCCGCCCTTTCTGGTAATTGGGCGACATCTGTTTTCCCTGTTTGCGTCTATGACCGAAACCGTTCGTAACGATCGATCCGAGTCCCCCGATACTCCCCCGTCTCCAGAGGAGCTTCCCCCCGACATGGCGAACCCTTCGGCCAAACCGAGCATCTCCTGGCAAGCGTTATTTGTCGGCGCGATGTTTGCGTTTATGTATCTTCCGATCGCGGTCTTGGCTGCCTACAGTTTCAACGAGTCCGCGTACAGTGCCAACTGGGAAGGCTTTACCCTGCAATGGTACGAGCGACTGTTAACCGACTTCCGGATCTTTTCAGCTCTGAAAAATAGCCTGATCGTCGCACTGACGGCGGTTGTGGTTTCGGCTGTTCTCGGTACGTTGATGGCGGTCGGTTTGGCTCGATACCGCTTTCCCGGCAAAAAACTCTATCTCGGCATTTCCTACTTGCCCCTGATCGTACCGGATATCGCGATCGCCGTCGCCACGCTGGTCTTTCTGGCGGCGGTGGGGTTTTCCCTCAGCCTGTGGACGATCGTTGCCGCCCACATCGTCTTCTGTCTGGCCTACATCGCCATCGTCGTCTCGACGCGCTTGGCAGATTTAGACCCCAATCTCGAAGAAGCGGCGCTCGATTTGGGGGCGACGCCGACTCAGGCGTTCGCGCAAGTCTTGCTGCCTCAACTCATGCCCGGTATCGTGTCGGGGTGTTTGTTAGCCTTCGTCCTCAGTATGGACGACTTCCTCATTGCGAGTTTTACGGCGGGTGCTGGAGCGACGACGCTACCCATGGAAATTTTTAGTCGCATTCGTACCGGTGTCAAACCCGACATCAACGCGTTAAGTGCGATTCTCATCGTCGTTTCGGGTTTGTTGGCCTTCGCGGCGGAATACTTACGCTATCGCAGTGAAACCGGAAACCCGAAGTAAGCTCACATTAGTAAAAGCTAGGAAACCCAACCGGACGGTTGGGTCGGCCTAGCAGCGTACAGTTGAGAACCATTACTTATTCAGACGATTCAGCCCTGAGCTGAGTTCCGTCGGAAGAGTCGCCTTCACACCACACTAAACTGCTATAAATCTTAGTCGATCGGTGAGGGGCTTGAAAAGTCTAGCTGTGACACTTAGGCGACCGACATGGCATCGGAACTCGATCTCGGTCGATTGCGACAGGGTATTATGAATGCTCCCCCACCTGCGTCCCGCGAGGCGGAGGTGTCTTATTACAAGGCGTTAGCCCTTGCGACAGGCGGCATTCTCGCTGTGTTCTGGGAACTTTTACCCAGCAACACCCCCAAGTTGTTTCCACTATGGGGC
>NZ_JAQNCQ010000223.1:0-23508 GCF_028368005.1 Geitlerinema sp. CS-897
CTCCCTTTCTCCCCCTCTCCCTTTCTCCCTTTCTCCCTTTCTCCCCCTCCAAACTTACGGAACGGCGACAGTTTCCAGCAACCGCGCCACGATCGCGTCGCCTTTACGTCCCCCAGCGGGAATCAAACGGTGAGCGAGAACGTGAGGGGCGATCGCTTTCACGTCGTCGGGAATCGCGTAGTCTCGTCCTTCGAGAAACGCATAGGCTTGAGTGGCTTTTTGCAACGCTACCGCACCGCGCGGACTCACGCCTAACGTAATCTCGTCGTCGTCTCGGGTGGCGCGAACTAAGTTGAGAATATATTGCTGGAGCGGTGTCTCGACGGTAACGCTGCCGCACGCATAGCATAAATTCCTCAATTCGTCAAGACTCAAACAGGGTTCGAGTTTGTCCACGGGGACGCTGTGGTTAAGCTGTTGCAGCATTTGCAACTCTTCGGCTTCCGTGGGATATCCCAGCGACAGCGACAGGGTAAAGCGATCCATTTGTGCTTCGGGGAGGGGAAAGGTTCCCTGATATTCAATGGGGTTTTGGGTGGCGATGACGAAAAACGGTTGGGGAACGTTACGAGATACGCCGTCAACGGTGACTTGTTTCTCCTCCATCACCTCCAGCAGAGCCGACTGGGTGCGGGGAGTGGCGCGGTTGATTTCGTCGGAGAGGAGAACGTTGGCAAAAACGGGACCCGGAAGAAATTCAAAATCTCCAGTTCGGGGATTCCAGATGTTGGTTCCGGTGATGTCAGTTGGAAGTAAGTCGGGGGTGCATTGAATGCGTTGGAACTTTCCGCCGATCGATCGCGCCAGAGACTTGGCCAACAGGGTTTTTCCCACGCCGGGAACGTCTTCGAGCAAAGCGTGTCCCCCCGACAGCAGGGCGACGAGAACTAACCGAATCGCCCGATCTTTCCCGACAATAGTGCGACTGAGATTGTCTCGCAATCGCTCGATCGTTGCAGCACTCTCTTGCAGTTTCTCAGAAGCACTCATGGCAATTGATAGTTGATAATTGACAATTGATTGATAATTGACGGGGAACGGGGAACGGGGAACAGTGTCTTCCTTGTCTCCTTGTCCCCCTTTCTAGTTGGCTTCTGTTAGCAATACCAGGGGTTCGAGTTCGTCGTCAGATTGGGCGGAAACGTGGGCGGCGATGCGATCGCGAATTTCAGTGGCTAACAGTCGGTTAATCGTGCGAACGCTCGATCGCCCGTCGGGGAGAAAGAGAACTTCGTAAGTACGCTGAATCTTGTCCTGTCGCGTTTTGGGGTGGGTGACGGTTTTCTTCTTCTTACGAGTGTAGACCGACGGTTTTTCCGCACGCCCCCAGTAGAGTTTGTAAATGTAGCGATCGGGGTTTTGAACGAACTTCAGCGAGGGAAGGCTGGGAATGTCGAGATGGAAGTTTCCATCGCTACCCCGAACAGTTTTGAAATATCCCCAATTTTTCTCTTCGCGGTTGAGGGCGCGGCTGAGGGCTAACTTCAGTTGTAGCAGAACTTCGGGGCGATCGAGGGCTTCTCGGACGAGCATCATCATTTCGCAAACGGGCGCAGTGAATTAACACGGACGTATCTGGTGTTGAATTTAGCATTTTATCGCTTCGTGCTTCACGGGACTGCCGAGACGCCAGCACCTGGACGGTTTCAACGCTTGCCATTTTCCATCTCCGGTGAGTTCGCCATCGGAGCGATCGCAACCCGATTTCGCCCTTCGGCTTTGGCGCGATAGAGGGCGGCATCCGCTGCTTGTAACACCGCTTGTCCGGTTATACCGTGTTGAGGGAAACAGGCGACGCCAAACGAGGCGGTGATGGAGTCCAAGGTTTTCCCTTGATATTGCAGGTTGAGGGTACTAATAGCTTCGCGAAGCGCCTCGGCTCTTTTCTGAGTATTTGTCAAACTACATTCGGGTAATACCAAGGTCATTTCTTCGCCTCCGTAGCGACACGCAACATCCGAACCGCGCACGTGATTTTTCAGAAGATTTCCAACCGCCTGAAGCACTAAGTCCCCAGCGTCGTGACCGTAGGTATCGTTAAACTGCTTGAAGCGATCGACATCGAGCATAATCGCACCGATCGAATGTTGGCGACGTTGGGCGCGAGAGATTTCTTGTTGTAAAAACTCCTCGAGGTAGCGACGGTTGAACAATCCTGTAAGTGGGTCGCGAATGCTCTGATGTTGGAGGGTTTCGCGCAGGTTCAAGTTGGCAAGCGCCAGTCCGATTTGCTCGGCCAGAGCGCGGGCGAGTTGTTGTTTCTCTTCACTTAGCCCCTTGGGGGTTTCCGAACTTAAGTAGAACAACCCAATGGTTTCTCCTTGAGCGATCGTCGGAATGCAGAGAGTATTTAAGGTTTCGGGGCTTGAAGACGTATGATTACAACGCAATCCCTTACGGTGGAGGTTGACCCAATGGGAGCGTCCTCGGCGCAGTCCCCAACAGTCTTGAGGATGAAAGTCGGTTTGAGAGTGCAGGTGCTTCCCCCAAACAGCAACGTTTTCGATGCGGTTGCGGGAGGCACTGGTAATAAAAATTCCTCCCGAACAATTGGGAAATAAGGGTTCGACGAGACTGGTAATCACGGCACAGGCTTCTTCGATCGTCAAACAGGCTTGTAGGAAATCGCTGGTTTCGCTGAGCAATAACATTTCGGTGTTGCGCTGTTCTAAGCGAGCGGCGCGATCTTCTAACTTCTGGTTGGCCTGCTGGAGTTCTCGTTCGGATTGTTTGATGGCTGTAATATCGCGGAACGTCACGGCAAAGCCATCGCCGAGTTTGACGGCAATATTTTCAAACCAACAATCGATGCCGTCGTGGTTGTAGTAGAACTGACGCCGCACGGGTTCGCCCGAGTTGACGACTCGAACGTACAGGTCGAACAGTCCTTCCTCTCGATTTCCCGGCAGTTCTTCTAACATTCGTTTGCCGATTAAGTCGTCGGCTTTCCGTCCGACGGTCGCGCAGGCAGTGGGATTGCTCAACAACCATTCAAAATCGACGATCGCACCGTTTTTGTCCCGTACCGATCGAAACGCCATAATGCCGTCGAGGGAGCTGTTTAATATGCCGCTGAGCTGCATTTCTGAGGTTTTCAGAGCTTTTTGAATGGCGACGAGTTCGATTTCGGTTTGTTTGCGATCGGTGATGTCGATGCAAGAGCCGATATATCCGAGAAATTCGCCGTCGGCGTCAAATCGTGGAATTCCCGTATTGAGCAGCCAGCGATATTGACCGTCAAAGCGTCTGAGGCGATATTCCATTTCAAAACTTTGACGGGTCTCGAAAACCGTGGCGTACGTGTCCGAACAAAATTCGAGATCCTCGGGATGTACGCCTTCTAACCATCCGTCGCCCTGTTCCTGCTCGAGCGATCGCCCGGTAAAATCGAGCCAAGTTGTGTTGAAGTGGAAACAGCGCTTGTCTCGGCCGGACATCCAAATTAAAACGGGGGAGCAATCGGCGAGATAGCGGAACCGAGCTTCGCTTTCTTTGAGAGCGGCTTCGGCTTGGGTGCGATCGGTCACGTCGAAATTCACGCCGATCGTCCGCAGAGGCTGCCCCTGAGAATCGCGCTGTACGAGAGCATAGGCTTCGATCGCCCGAACCGTCCCGTCGGGCCAGATCGCCCGAAATTCAACATCGTAGTCTCGTTGACCCTCGAGAGCGTCTTGCAAGCACTGGCGAACTGCCTCGAGGTCTTCAGGATGTACGCAAGCTTCCCAAGCCTCGTAAACTCCCGCGAAGTCTGATGGAGCGATCCCGTAGAGTTCGTACATTCGATCGTCCCAAACTAACTCGTCGTTCGGAATATCCCAATCCCAAATTCCCATCTGGGCAGATTTAACGGCGAGTTGTAAGCGATCGGAGAGGTTGTGTAATTGCGCTTCGACCTGTTTGCGATCGCTGATGTCAATATGACAGCCGATCGCCCGCAGGGGCTTACCGTCTGCATCCCATTCGATAACCTGTCCCGAACAGATAACCCAAACCGTCGAACCGTCTTTATGGCGATATCGGACTTCGTTATGGAACGGTATTTCTCCGTGGCTGCGAACGTGCTGCTCGAAACAGTCTAAAACTTTCGGTAAATCCTCGGGAAAAATTAAGTTTTGCCAGGTTTCGGGTGAGTTCGGTAACTCGCTGTCCTCGTAGCCAAACATCCGTTTGAAACCCGGACTGAGGTATTCTCGGTTGTCTGCAATATCCCAATCCCAATATCCGGCTAGCACGATCTCGAGAATTTGTTCGAGTAGCTTGAGTTCGAGGCGAGTTTGCTCGGCGTTTAAGCGTTCGGCTTCAGCTTGTTTGCGATCGCTGATGTCGGTAATCGTCCCCACGTATCCGACGATCTCTCCTTCGGAATTCCGTTCGGCGATCGCCTGTCCGTAAACCCACGTCACTCGACCGCCTGGATGTTGAAAGCGATATTCGAGTTGAAAGGGGCGATCGTTCTGGGTCGCTCGAGACCATTCAGCCGCCACGCGATCGCGATCGTCGGGAAACACCCCTCGAACCCATCCATTTCCCACAGCCGTCTCTGAAGACAAACCGACAATTTGACACCAGCGATCGTTGACGTAGACACACTGTCCGGTAGCATCCGTGCGAAAAATTCCCACGGGTACCGCCGCGACTAAACTTTCATAGCGTTGTTGACTTTTATTCAACAACTTGAAGGCGTGTTGGCGTTCGTCTTCGAGTTGTTTTCGCGGGCTGAGATCTTGGATGATATAAGAAAATTGGGGGCGATCGCTGTGAGCGATACCGATGAACGAAACCATCGCTAACAACCAATAGGTTTGAGTCGGTGTCGCGTGTTGGTAATCGAACTGAACGGGTTGCCCTTGCTGTTGACTTTGGCGAGAGTGCGTCAGCCACAGTCGAACGACTGTTTGAGGAACGCCGAGTTCGCTAGCCCAGGCATTCATCATGGCTTCGGGGGCAACACCAAAAAACTCGAGGGTGGCGGGGTTGTGGTAAACGTGTAGGATGTCGTTGTCTGAAATCTCGACGACCCCCATCATTAAGGGCGAACTCTCGTAGAAAATTCGTAGGACGTTGGCTTGTTCTTGTAAGAGCGTCTCGGCTCGACGCTGAGCGGTGACGTCTCGAAAAATAGCACGGGTGGCGATGGGAGCGCCATCGGACGTTCGGACGTTAATACTCCCGTCGAGGAGAATCGCTCGTCCGTCTTTGGCTAAGAACTCCAGCTCGATTCGCTCGATGTTGACAACTTCGCCGGACTGCAACTGTTGAAAGAGACCTTGACAGCGATCGAGACAGTTGGGAGAAATGACGTCGAAAACTGTCAGATCGGATAGCTCGTCGAGGTCGTAACCGAGGGTCGTCGACCAGGCTCGATTGACGTATACAAACTTGCCGCTTTTGAGAGAAACGCTCTGAATGAGGTCGGTGGCGTTGTCGAGGAAGTCTTCAAGCTGTGCTTGGCTGTCGTGCAGCTCGAGTTCGGTTTGTTTGCGGGCGGTCACGTCGATGGCAATGCCGCCGACCCAGGTAATTTGACGGTTTTGATAGACGGGAAATTTTCGGACGAGGAGCGTATGGGGTTTCCCGTCTGTCGAGAGGGTTCGTTCGAGCGTTTCGATAACCTGTCCCGTTTTAAACACCTGCTGGTTGTTGCGACGATACCCTTGGGCGACTTCTTCAGTCAACAATTCGGTTAGCGATCGCCCGATGACAGCGTCTTCGGTACGGCCGACAAAGTTCGACCAAGCGGGATTGGCATAGCTGACGATACCCTGGCGATCGACTAACCAGGCCAAGAGTGGCAGATGGGTCATAAATGCCTGAAATTTAGCCTGGTGATCGTGCAACGCTCGTTCGGTTTTTCGGCGAAGTCGTTCTTCGCGTTTGCGATCGCGCAGATCTCGGACAATTTTAGAGGCTCCGACAATCCGACCGTCGCGGTTGCGAATCGGCGAAATCGTTAAAGCTACATCCACGAGAGAGCCGTTTTTGTGGCGTCGTTGGGTTTCGTAAGTTTCGACCCGTTTTCCTTGACGAATTCGCTGCAAAATTTGAGTTTCTTCGTCTTGGCGATCGGGGGGAATCAAAGTTAAAACGTGAGTTCCGACGATCTCTTCAGGGGAATAACCGAACAACTTCTCGGCGGCGGGGTTCCAACTGGTGATGATACCGTCGAGGGTTTTACTGACGATCGCGTCTTGAGAGGATTCGACGATCGCCGCCTGTTGTAACAGTCGGTTTTGGCTTCGATGTAACTCGGTTTCAACGGTTTTATGTTTGGCTTCGAGTTCGGCTTTGGCCGCTTTCAACTGCGCGATAAGGGTGGCCTGTTGTAACGCGATGCCCATCTGAACGGCGATCTGCTGCAATCCGCGAATTTCTCGATCGCTCCACCGTCGGGGAGCGGTGCAATGATGGGCGATGAGCAATCCCCAAAGCTGTTTGTCTTGTAAGATCGGAACGACTAAATTGGCTTTGACGTCAAATCCGGCTAAAAATTTCGCGTGGCAGGGGCTAATGTCAGCTTGGGTAATATCTTCGATGGCGTAAAACCGTCCTTCTCGATAGGGTACAATCCAACTCGCTTCAAAACAAGCATCTTGAACCACTCGATTTAACAGCGATCTCTCGGGGGCAGAGACGGCTTCGACCACGACTCGACCGCTCCAGTCGGCTTCAAACTGGTAAAGTAAAACGCGATCGCACTCGAGTAGCCGGCGGACTTCGTTGGCGGTCGTTTGTAAAATCTCGTTTAATTCAATTTCTTGGTGAATTTGTAGCGCAACGTTGGCGATCGAACCTTCCCAATCTCGAATTCGATCGTTTGATTCTAAGTTATTTTGCGAGTTTTTTATGGCACTCATCGTTCGCGTTTTTCCTAAATTCAACCTAGATTCTAATTGCGATGTCTTCAAATCGATAGACTCGCTTTCTCAGGAGTTCTATATTTTTTTATTTTGAAAAGAGCTAGAGAAATTCGTCGATTTTCCAAAAATCTATGCTGGCTTTCTTCAGGTTAGCTAATTTTTACAGCGATCGCCTCGCAATGTTTCCAAGTGCGATCGCCCCCCAACAGACTTCACGCTTCCCGGCAAAAATGGCACAATGGGTAGAGACGACCTTTACAAAATCTCAACCGACTATGGAAGTCGCAGATATCAAACGCGAAGTCGAACTGCTCTCCGATCGCCTGGGGAAAACCCAGGACTATCTTTGACCCGCCTGCACTGAAGGCGAAAATCGCGGATTTAGAGCAAATCGCCGCACAACCGGAATTTTGGGAAAACCAAGAGACAGCTCAGTCTACGCTTCAAGAGTTGAACGATTTGAAATCGAGCTTGGAGCAGTATCGAACCTGGCTCTCGAGTTTGGAAGACGCACAAGCAGTTCTCGATCTGTTGGAAGAAGACACGGACGAGGCGCTGATAGCAGAAGCTGCGTCAAATGTCAAACAACTCGATCGCGAGTTGGAACAGTGGGAACTGCAACAACTGCTGTCAGGACACTACGATAAAGGCGGTGCGGTGTTGTCTATCGACGCAGGCGCAGGGGGGACGGACGCTCAGGATTGGGCTGAAATGCTGCTGCGAATGTATACGCGGTGGGGCGAACAGCACGGCTATAAAGTCACGACAACGGAACTCTCGGAAGGGGGCGAAGCGGGGATTAAATCCGTCACCCTGGAAATTGAAGGCCGTTACGCCTACGGCTATTTAAAATCGGAAAAAGGAACCCATCGCTTGGTACGGATTTCGCCGTTCAACGCCAACGGGAAACGCCAAACCAGTTTCGCAGGAGTGGACGTGATGCCGATTTTAGACAGTTCGGTGACGCTGGACATTCCCGAAAAGGATTTGGAAATCACCACCTCGCGATCGGGGGGAAAAGGCGGTCAAAACGTCAACAAAGTTGAAACCGCCGTCCGTGTCGTTCATATTCCGTCGGGGTTGGCGGTACGCTGTACGCAGGAGCGATCGCAGTTACAAAACAAAGAAAAAGCCCTGGCGTTGTTGAAAGCGAAATTATTGGCGATCGCTGAAGAACAACGACTTCAAGAAATCGCTGATATTCGCGGCGATATGGTAGAAGCTGCTTGGGGAAACCAAATCCGAAATTACGTCTTTCACCCCTATCAAATGGTGAAGGATTTGCGAACTGGCGTCGAAACCAATTCTATCGACGACGTGATGAACGGCGATTTAGATGGGTTTATCGAAGCCTACTTGCGTCAAGACAGCCAATTAACTGACAACGGTGTCTCTACCTAAGCGATCGCCGCGATCGCTTGCCTCTCACCTTTGGAACCGCAAGGTTCGACGGTGGGGGGCGATCTTTATCGTGGCAGTTTTTGCAGTGGGGATGTGGGCGAACCGACGGGCGATCGTGGTTCCGCCGTTACAACCGGAACGTCCGACGACGGTGTATGTGGTGGCTTACGAGATTCTCGGTCAGCTCGGCCACAACAGCCTCGTATTACCGACAACAGAGGGATTTGTCGAATATTCCTTCGGCGATCGCGCGGTCTACGCTGAAAATAACAATGTTTGGCCGAGTTTGCTCAGAGCTGTGGTATATCCCACGCCGGGGACGTTGGGGCGTCGCGCGATCGCCTGGGATGGCGAGGATATCGAAGACCTAAAACGACGGTTACAACAGGGAAATCGCGCCGAACGAGATGTGTTTCCGGTAGTGGCGAATCGCGATCGCGTCGAGGCGTTACTCGAACAGCTCGATCGCCGCTACGACAGCAGTTCCACCTCTCCCCAGTACAACCGCGCGGTGGGCTTGTATTTCGTTCCCGACGCCGAGTCGTACTGGGCGTTCAATACCTGCAACCATAGCGTCGTCCGTTGGTTGGAGGCGTTAGGTTGCTGCGTTCGCGGTTCGCCGATGTGGGGACAGGTCGAGGCGACGACACCAAAACCTTGTTAAGCGATACTTTACAAACCTTAATGTTGTGTTACAATTCGTAACAACGACAGGGCTGCAATAGGTGGGCTTGGTCTAGTGTCCCGCCTCAGTCATGTTGGGTAATCTCCTGTTCGCTACTGGCTCCAGTCGTTGGGTGACTGGAGCTTTTTTCGTTCCGTTTCCGATAAGCTGAGTTTCGAGAAATCTTCACGCCCAGAGTCACAGAGGACACAGAGAGGGGCTTGTCAGGTTGGACAAAACCAGTGTTTGAAATTCGGATTCCGTATCAGTCGTCGCTACGTCCGTAAATGGCGGTAGAATGCTGCGTCAGCCACGCCCACAGTTGGTCGCCATAGCTGAAATGCCACCATTCGTTCGGGTGTTGGGCGAATCCCGTAGACGTCATGGCGTCGGCGAGTAGTTGGCGGTTTGCATGAAACTGACGTTCTGCGGTGGACTTAGCGTCGGTGAAGTAGTTGGGATAGGAACGCTCTGAAAGTTCGTCGATCGGCGATCCCATATCGAGGGGGCGATCGCACTCGTCTACTAGCGTCACGTCTATCGCCGCTCCCGTGCTGTGTGGTGGCGGCGTGGCGCGATCGCGACTCGGAAGCGCCCAGAATCGATACACTTCTTCTAAGAGGTCTCGACGCTGTTCGGGAGTTAGAGCATCGGGAGAAAGCTGTTTCGATCGCACCACTTCGGCAAAGGTGTAATCCACCATAAACTGCTGTACCGCAATCGGACGATAGGCGTCGAAAATGCGAATTCGCCAACCGGGACGATGTTGTTGTAGGGTCTTTTGGGCAGTCAGGAGGCGATCGCCAATTCCCCGACGTACGAAAAACGGAGAGCGATCGCCGTAGGGAGCGCCCAATTTCGCGTAAGGATGCGGTAACTCTCGGGAAAAGACCTCTTCGGGAATCGACACCAAAGGTTCGCCGCACTCTCGAATGGCGATCGTTTGATAAGGTTTCATTAGGAAGCTTTGTTCAATACCATAATTTATAAAATATGTCAATCCCCGTGCAAGTCAACATCCTCGCCCGTCTCCTCGCCGGAGAATTCGACAACGGGGAGCAAGCCCGAGAAAATCCCACTTGGTTCGTCCACATTCACCTGTGGCATCGTCCCCTACCCATTTCCATCGACGGAGATTTGGCGTTGTTCGCCGAACAAGCCCCCGCCCTGAAGCTCCAACAGCCCTATCGTCAGCGAGTTTTGGTGTTGAAACTCGGCGAGGTCTCGCCGTTGTGCGTCGAGTATAAGGCGTTTCGGGAACCGGAAAAATTTAAAGGGGCGGGGGCGAATCCTCAATTGCTCGAGAGCTTGACTCGGGAGGATTTGGAGGATTTGCCCGGTTGCGTATTAGAGGTGAGCGATCGCGAGGGCGTCTTTGTCGCCGAACCGCCAGAAGGCGCAAAATGCTGTTTCCAGTACGACGGAAAAACCCGTCAAGTGGTGTTGGGCTTTGAAGCGAGTGCGGGACGGTTTCGCAGTCGCGATCGTGGCGTCGATCCCGAAACGGGGCGGGGCTTGTGGGGCGCGTTAATGGGGGCTTACGACTTTAAAAAAATGCAGGATTACGAAGTGTGAACCCTAGAAAACTGCATTCCCAGCCAAGAGGCTGGGAACGAAAGAAAATACCCGAAAAACGACCTACACCGTCGCCATTTCCGGCGTCGGACGTTTGCTGTTACGAATCCCTTCGATCGCCTCAGCATAGCTCGGAGCCTTAAACACCGCAGAACCCGCGACGATAGCGTTAGCACCGGCGTCGAGAACTTGCCAAGTGTTAGCCGGTTTGAGGCCGCCATCGACTTCAATCCAGGGATCGAGACCCCGTTCGTCGCACATTTGACGGAGTTTTTGAATCTTGGGAACCACTTCCGGAATAAAGCTTTGACCGCCGAAACCGGGGTTAACGCTCATAATTAGAATCAGATCGCATAATTCTAAAACATATTCGATCAATTCGAGCGGCGTGCCGGGATTGAGGACGACCCCAGCTTGTTTTCCGAGTTCGCGAATTTGTCCGAGGGTTCGATGCAAGTGCGGCGAAGCGTTATGCTCGGCGTGAACCGAAATAATATCCGCCCCAGCTTTGGCAAAATCTTCAACGTACTTTTCCGGTTCGACGATCATCAAATGAACGTCTAACGGTTTTTTCGTCACCGGACGAATCGCTTTCACGATTAACGGGCCGATGGTGATGTTCGGAACGAAACGGCCGTCCATCACGTCCACGTGAATCCAGTCGGCACCCGCTTCGTCTACAGCTTTGATTTCTTCACCCAAACGGCTGAAATCCGCTGATAAAATCGAAGGAGCGATAACCGTTTGTTTTTGAGATTGCGTCTCTGCCATGTCGCAGTCTTCCCGATATACTTGTTACGATCGATACATGATTTCCCAAAGTTTAACAAAAGATGTCGGCAAAATTCGCAAGTCGCTCGCAAACAACGCCCGTTTTTTGCATCGATTCAATAGGAGTAAACCCTTGAAGGATAGAAAACCGTCGCACACTCGATCGCGAATTTTTGCAACGCTCCGAGCCGGTTTCGTCAGCACACTCGGCATCGCTTACACCCTAGCCCCCTCCCCTTCCTCAGCCACCTCTTCGACTGGAGAAGGAGGGATCGACGCCCAACGCCTGCATGCCGAACCCTACAACCTCTTGGGGCGCAAAATCGGCATCGGACAAGTCGAAATCGGGCGTCCGGCTCAATTCGGACTCGACAAAGACGTTCCGCCTTACACCCAATACGCCCCCGACCTCGCGGGGGTGTTTATGCGAGACGCTCCCGCCCAAACGGAAACCAACGTCGACGCCCACGCCCACAGCGTCGCCGGGGTGATGGTGAGCAATCATAAAGAGGCCGTAGGAGTCGCTCCAGAAGCCCAACTGTACTCGGCAGGTGCCGCGACGGAAATGGGAGCAAACCGCCAAGCCCAAGAATGCGCTACCACCCAGCACGTCGCATTGCAGAACAGCGACGACGTGCGGGCAATTAACTTCAGCTTCGGCGAACCCCTCTGGCTCGATCCCCGCGATAATGCCGTTCTCGACGGAAACGCCCATTTGACCCTCTGCATCGATTGGTCGGCCAACCAGCACGACGTTCTTTACGTCATCGCCGGAAACCAAGGCAACGGCGGCATTCCCATTCCCACCGATAACTTTAACGGGGTGAACGTGGCGTTCAGTCGAGCCGAAAACGGCGTGTTCGATCGCGTGGACGTTTCCAACCTCGGTAGCGTGTTTGAAGGCGTTCGCAGCCGTCTCGTGGGACTCGAAACCAACATCGACGGACGCCGCCTCGTCAGTCTTTTAGCCCCCGGTCGCAACGTCGATCTCCTGCGTCCCGACGGTACGGTCTTTCAAAGTACCGGAACCAGTTTCGCCGCTCCTCACGTGGCGGGAGTCGTGGCGTTACTACAAGAATACGGCGATCGCCAACTGAGCCAAAACGCCCCGAACTGGAGTCTCGACAGTCGCCGCCACCAAGTCATGAAAGCGGTACTTCTCAACTCCGCCGATAAAGTGCAAGATAGCGGAAACGGGCTGTTACAGGGAATGACGCGCACCATCGGCGATCGCCAAGAAGGAAACTGGCTCACCTCCGACGCCCACAACAACCCCGAAGTGCCGTTACATCGGGGCATGGGAACCGGCCATCTCAACGCCTTTCGAGCGTACCAGCAGTTCAGTCCCGGTCAGTGGGGACCGAGCGACGAGATTCCTGCGATCGGCTGGGATTTTGACCGAGTCGAAACCAACAACTATCGCGATTACGTCATTGACGAACCCCTACAAGCCGACAGTTACGTGGCCGCCACCCTGACCTGGAGTCGCCGAGTCGATCTCGACGACGCCAACGGAAACGGCTTGTACGACCAAGGCGAGACGTTTAGCGATCGCGGTCTCAACGATCTCGACCTTTACCTAATGCCTGCCGATTCCGACGACATTTCCGACAGCATCTGGTCTTCGACGAGTCCCGTCGATAGCGTCGAACACGTCTTTCACGCCGTCCCCGAAACCGGCCGGTACAAACTCCGCGTCGTCTACAACCGCCAAGTCAACGACGCCGAGCAAGACTATGCCCTCGCCTGGTGGACGGTGACAAACAGTGAATAGGGAACCGGGAATAGGGAACGGGGAACAGTGTTTCAGTCACCAGTCACCAGTGGAAACAGTTGACAGTTTCTCCCCCTCTCCCTGGCTCCCCCTCTCCCTGGCTCCCCCTCTCCCTGGCTCCCCCTCCTGATAAGGCTATGACCTCACGAGATCCCGAACTTCGTTCCTTACTCTTTTACGCGACGCCGGTTTTTGGCTTCTTTTTCGCCTGGTGGACGCTGTATCGGAAAAACGGCAGCCGAAATCAAAATGCGGTAAGCCGTTTGTCCGTGACGCTGGCGTTAACTTGGCTGCTGGGGTATGTTTTGTTAGGAACTGCCGTGAACACGACTGAAGTGGGAACTGTACCGCTTCTCGTTATCGGTAGCGTTTGGACGACGACGTATTTCCTCACCTGCTTCGGACTGATGGTGAGGCTCTATCTCGGGCGTTCGGTATGGTTGCCGGGAATTAGTAATCTGAGCGATCGCCTTCCCTGACAGACCGCAAACACACGGTCGTCAATCTACGAAAAACTCGGGATCGGAAATTGCTGATTCTCCGCGCGATCGATAACGCTAATATATGGTAGCGAGCGAGTACCGTCGTTTTCGTAGACTTTTCGTGTGTGAGGAATTCCGTGTCAGCACAGAACCGTTCCGATCGAACTTTCCTGAAACATCCCGATCGCGCTGCTTCGTCCCCAAAAACCTCGAAATCGGGGTTGGGTTGGCTGTGGTTGGGATTGGGACTTACGGGAGTGGCGATGCTCTCGGCCACGGCTGGAGCGTTGTTGGCAGTTTCTCTTTCCAGCACTCCCTTAATGCAAACGAAACTGCGTCCTGAAGATCGCGGGATCTTCAGCCAGGACGACCTGGCGATGACCAACATGAAGATGCCGGAACTGACGCGGCCGGTCAATATTTTGGTGTTGGGGACGAAGGTTCTCAACTCCGATTTGGGGAGACCCCTCGAACGGTCGGGTCACGATCCCCTCGTCAACTCTCTCGACGGTCTGTCGGACAGTATGCTGTTAGTGCGCTTCGAGCCAGAGAGCCACCAACTGACCTTACTGTCAGTTCCTCGCGATACCCTGGCGTGGGTTGAAGGGTACGGCGACACGAAAATCAACGAGGCCAACGCTCTTGGCGGTCCGGCGTTGAGTGCGCGATCGGTGAGCGATTTACTCGGCGGCGTGGGGATCGATCGCTATATTCGCGTCAACATTCAGGGGATCGAAAAACTCATCGACGCCCTCGGTGGCGTGAAGGTGTACGTCCCCAAAGATATGAAGTACATCGACCAGACGCAACACCTCTACATCGACCTCAAGGAAGGAGAGCAACGCCTCAACGGAAACGAAGTTCTGCAATTTCTGCGGTTCCGTCACGACGGGTTAGGAGATATCGGCCGCATCCAACGCCAGCAAATTTTGATGCGGGCGTTTATCGAACAAGCGGTCAATCCCATGACCCTCGTGCGCCTTCCCAACATTCTCTCGGCGATTCAAGAACACGTCGATACGAACTTGAGTATTGAGGAACTGGTGGCGTTGCTGAATTTCGCCAGCAAGACCAGCCGCGAAAACGCTCAAATGCTCATGCTTCCGGGGGACTTTAACAGCCCCGTGACGCCTCAAGACCCCAGTTATTGGATTCCCAATTACAATCGTATCGATGCGTTGGTCGCCGAACATTTCGGACGGGAACAAGCCCCCGCTCAGGCGTGGATGGCCGATCCGTACTATATTCGCATTGCGATTCAAGACAGTACGAACCAACCCGAAGCGGTCGACGCACTGATTAACAAGTTGGTCGAGGCGGGATACCGCAACGTTTACGAAGACTATCAGTGGACCGAACCGTTGCGGGAAACGCGCATCGTCGCTCAAAACGGCGATCGCGACAGTGCTGTGGATTTGCGTCGTTCGCTGGGATTTGGGGAAGTGCGCGTCGAAAGTACGGGGGTTTTGCAGTCGGATATCACGATTCAACTCGGACGGGATTGGCTCGATCGCCAAGAGTCCTACGTCCGGTCGGATTTGTGGTAAATCGTCGAAGCGGAAAACCGGCGATCGCATCCGATGGAACTCGCGATCGATCGCCCCTCGCGACTCGCGAAAAAAGCGGTTAAGATACGGACAGGATAGGCATCTGCTCCCAACTTTCTGTCACCGAGCAGTTTTTGGGATCGTCCCCACGAACTGACCCGGTTTACTGACAACCAATCCACGGCACGAGCGAACCTTATGGATGGAATTTGTACTCTGGCCAACGATCGCGTTTACGATCAATTGGTCGCGCTCCTCAACAGCATTGAAGCCGTGCAGGGATCGCAGATGCCCGTCTGCGTTTTTCCCTACGACGAGAACGTCGATCGCGTCGCGGCCGAAATCGCCCGCCGTCCCAACGTCCAACTGTACGACGATACTGAGTCGATCCGACGCTGGGAAACGTTTGCAGAAGAGATTTGGAAAACGCACCCGACGGCGTTTCAACGTTGGAACTTGCAGCCGGGAGAACGGTTCAATCGAGTCGGAATGCACCGACGGTTTTGTGGGTTTGACGGGCCGTTCGATCGCTTTATCTATATGGACGGCGATACGCTGTTGATGGATTCGGTCGATTTTATTTTTGAAAAGCTCGAGACCTACGATTGCGTCGTCTACGATTTTCAATATAAAGATCCGTCTCACGTTTACGACGTAACCTCAGAAAAACTTTACGATATTTTTCCGAAAGAACGCATCGAATCGGAAATTTTTTGTGCGGGATTTTACGGAACGAAAAAGGGATTGTTTGACGAAGAGGCTCGCAAGGAACTGTTAGAGTATCTTAAATCTGACGAGGCGGACATTCTCTACGTCAACGGTCCGGATCAGTCGATCGTCAATTACATGATGATGCGATCGCACAAGTCCGTTTACAATTTCGCGCACCATCGATCGGACGACGAAAAAACGGGATGTTGCGTCACTTCGCCTCATTTTGAAAATCGAAATAACGTTCTTTACGATAAAGGTCGGCGTTTGACTTACCTTCATTACATCGGGATTCCGCTGAACGCCTTCTCGCGAGTCTGTACGGGAGAAAACGTCGAATTTCCCTATCGCGACCTGTTTTTACACTATCGTTACCTTCACGAGCCGGAAAAACGCCCCAAACTCACCGGAAAACCCAAGCCTTACAACCCCAAACCGACTTTGACGCAACGTATCCTTAAAAAACTCAACCTTACGCGCTAATGTTAAAATTCGTGCCAACACTTGAGGGTTTGAAAAGCGAAGTTTCACCGTTTGCGGGTAACTCTCTCGCGAGACAATATTTTGCAAAATAAAAAACAAGTGTTGCGATCTCGAACGAGGATTTAAACAACTTTTTATCTCCCCCTTCTTTGTCACGATATCTCGTCAGTATACCTGGTCAATACTATGACTCGTGGGATTTATATCGTCGCCAACGATAAAGTTTACGAACAGACGATCGCACTGCTGAAAAGCATTCGCCACCGCGACACCGAAACGCCGATCGTCATGATTCCGTTCGACGACAACCATCAAAAGGTCGCCGAAATCGTCACGAAAGAATACGGCGTGCAGCTTTACGAGGATTTAGAATTCGTCGAAACCCTCTGTCAGCAACTTCACGAGATTTTTGGAAAAGACTTTTTTAACAATCCCAACAAACAACGAAAACAGGCGTGCTGGTTCGGACCGTTCGACGAATTTCTCTATATCGATGTCGATATAGTCGTGTTTGAAAAAATTATCGATAATTTAAAATATTTTGACAAATACGATTTTTTGTGCTGCGACTATCAATACACGAACAGCATCGCCAACGTCTTTACCCCCAAAGTGTTAGAAGAGGGCGTATTTACCGAAGACGACCTCAAAGACGTGTTTAACAGCGGGTGGTGGGCCTCGAAAAAAAATCTGTTTTCCGTGCAGGATTTATACGATACCTTTACCGAATGCGCCCAGCATCCCGATTACTTCGACTTTTCCCAAAAAACCACCGACCAACCCATTTTCAACTACCTGGTTCTCAAACGGATTTCCCGTCGGTTTAACGTCGTGCGTCGTCCCGGTGGCGCTCCCGGAAGCTGGGCGGGAAGTCCCCACTTCGAGCAAAAAGGCGATCGCCTCTTCGATCCCAAAACTGGCCAGCCTCTGCAATATCTCCACTGGGCGGGAGTCCGCATCGAACCGGGCTGTCCCTACTGGGAGATTTGGCAACACTACCGCTATCTCGGCGAACCGATTCCCGACCGACCGGCGATCGCACCACCTCCGAAAAGCTGGACGCGACAGGCGATCGATCGGGTCAAATCAGTCCTGAGAAAATTCAAGCCTTAAAGCATTCAAATCTAACAACCAAAAACGTACCAAAAAGTACGACACTGTTCTTAAAATCCCGACTCGACCCCACCAAGGAACTGGAGACGATGTCAACAGAGAAAGACTACTGCTTCTGCTCGATCGCGATTAGCCAACGCTACCGCGACTTTGCCAAAAACCTCGCCGCTCAACTGCGCGAGAAATCGCCCGGTACGTCGTTCGTCGTCTTTAGCGATCGCCCCGAAGACTTTCAAAACTGCGAAAACGTCATCGCCTTCAAACACGCACAACAGGGAATTCAACGCTGCTCGAACGATCGCCGCTTCCTCATCGAAAAAGCCCTCTCAATGTTCCGCGTGGCGATTCACATCGACGCCGACACCGAACTCGTCGGCGATCTCCCCGAAATCGAGTGGAAACCCGGAATTACCGCCCGCAGCGAGAACCTTCTTCAACACGTCGGGAAATACCGTCCGCAAAACCTTCCCGATCTCAAACGAGTAGCAGAGAAACTCGACATTCCAGAGGCCGCGTTCGATCGCGCCACTTGGATCGGCGAAGCCCTCTACATCGTCGCCCGAGACGAGGGACGAGAAATCGAATTCGTGCGGGCTTGGGACAAAATCGCCCGTTACATGGAACTCAAAGGGATGTATAGTGGCGATGGAAACCTGATGGGGTTGGCCGCCGCCAAAGTAGGCTGGACGGCACGACTCGACGGCTTTAAAGACCTGGCCGCCTGCTGCCAACATCTCGACGCGTCCTACAGTCGCCCCAAACCGACGCTATGGCAAAACCTCAGCAAACGCCTCGGCTATCACTATCGTTTGAATCGGGCGCGGTTGCGAGCGTTAAAAGAGTTTGATTTTTACTATCGGTAAAACAGCAGACAAACCCCGTGCGATCGAGATCTCAGCGAAACCCAATCTCGATCGCTGCGAAACCTATCGACGATCGCGTCTGTCATAGATCTAGATCGTCGAAATTTTCCCTATTTCGCGTCACAGTAGACGTATAGAGAGGACGAGGCGTTATACGAGCGTCCCACCCGGCGCAGAATTCAAGGACACCCACCATGCTTTCAGAATACAGCTCTCGAGATCGCGAACTGACTCAAAATTTCCACGAAGCCCTCTTGACGTACTTTTGTCAGGCTTTCGACGACTCGCTGCAAGATTTACTGTACGAGTGCAGTTTCGGATTTGCCCCGAGTCCGACCGGAGAACAGACTTTCTTCATCATCGCTTCGAGCCTCGACGACACCGAAGAACTCGTCAACGTCGCCGAACGTCTCGTCGGTAAAATCATGGACTTAATGCCGGGCATCTCGAAACTCGCCCTATGCTGTCAGCCGCCCCAAACCTCCGCTCGCGAGGCGATCGACCGCCCGAACTTCCTCTACGGTCGTATCGTTGCCGTTCCCCGCTTCAGCCTCGAGTAGCTCTCGCCACCGAACGCCGACCCCATTGCCTTCACGTTACCGAAAACCGTGGCGTTTTTGATGCCACTGCCAAGCATGGGCGACAATATCGTGTAACTCTGCATATTGAGGCTGCCAGCCCAGAATTTCGCGAGCTTTCGCACTGCTGCCCACTAACACGGGTGTATCTCCCGAACGGCGTTCTCCGAGTTTGACAGGAATTTCTCGCCCCGTAACCTCCCGTGCCACTTCAATGACTTCCTTGACGGAGAAACCGTTGCCGTTTCCGAGGTTGAACGTTTGAGAACGTCCCCCTTTCAGTAAGTATTCCAATCCCAAAACGTGAGCCTGAGCCAGATCGCAGACGTGGATGTAATCGCGAACGCAGGTTCCGTCCGGGGTGTCGTAGTCCGTTCCGAAAATAGCGATCGACTCGCGCGTTCCCAACGCCGTTTGTAACACGAGGGGAACGAGATGCGTTTCGGGATCGTGATCTTCTCCGAGCCGTCCTTGGGGGTCGGCTCCAGCGGCGTTGAAATAGCGAAAACGCACGGACTTCAAGCCGTAAGCCGTATCGAAGTCCGACAGCATTTGTTCGACGAAGAGTTTGCTGTAACCGTAGGGATTGATGGGTGTTTGCGGGTGGTCTTCCGTCAGTGGCATAAACTGAGGAATGCCGTAAGTGGCGCAGGTCGAAGAAAACACGAACTTGTCTACTGAAGCCGATCGCATGGCTTCGAGCAGCGTGAGGGTTCCGACGACGTTGTTGTGATAGTACTTGGCGGGATCGGTGACGGACTCGCCGACGAAGATGTAGGCCGCGAAGTGCATGACGGCGGCGATGTCGTGGGTTTGGAAGAGGCGATCGAGCAAGGGGCGATCGGTGGTGTCGCCGACGACGAACTCCACCTTCAAGACGGTTTCGAGTAAATCGCGATGTCCGTAGACGAGATTGTCGAGAACGAGAACCTCATATCCAGCATCTTTTAAGGCGAGAACGGCGTGAGAGCCGATATATCCCGCGCCTCCGGTCACTAAAATCGTCGGTTTGGCTGACGACACGGCTGACTTCTCCTTACAGGGCATAGCTCCTAGTGCTTAGCATAGGCTGAAATTTCCGGATCGTGTCAAAGTTCGGCGCGATCGCTCGCGAGTCGAAGCTGGCGAGCCTCTCAACTTCAATCGCGCGAGAACTTGTGTTACAACAGTGAAATCCCGAGCGTCTCCGTAATTTCAACGAGGCGTCTCCGTGAGATCCCCATCGTCGCGATCGAAACTGCCATCGGTTCCGGGCGACCTGTAAAATCGCGTTTCCTCCGTACCCGTTCCCGCGACAAGTATCCAAACTGTGCCGCACCGCATTCACAAACAAATCTTTAAATGTTTCAGTCAAATTTAAAATTTCGCTAAGTTTTTTCGTCACAGAGAGCGCCGTCTCACGACCCTGTGTTATCTTCAACAGCAAAGCACGAACGCAACTGATTGACGAACGGGTTACGTTTTCGACCTAACGGCGTCGCGTTTTTACGTTTTTCTAACCGACAAAGTTTCACAACTCCCCCTCTCCGTTTTGCGATCGCCCACAAAATACACTCAGACCAATCCAGCAAGAGTCGCGCGGTCAGACGCGAACTCCCTGGCACTCAAAGCACAGAACGCTTTGTTTTTTATCGTATTAGAGAGTTCAAATGTTAGGGTATCTAAAAAAATTCCTGTACGTTCTTCCTGCCCCTAAAAAGCGTCTTTTTTGGATTATTGGGTTGTTCGTGTTTGTTTCGAGCTTGGAGGTTTTCGGTATTGGTTTGATCGGTCCGTTTTTGTCTTTAGCAGGCAATCCCGAAACGATTCACGTCCACCCTGTCTCGAACGCAATTTACAGCACGCTTAACGTTCCTTCCGAACGAGTTTTTGTTGCTTTACTCGGTCTCGTTATTAGTATAATTTTTATTGTTAAATCTTGGATTACCTGGCACGTCAAACGCTACGTTTTTGTCTTTAGCTTCCATCAAAGAGGCGAACTCTGCAAAAAACTGATCGATGCGTATCTCAACGCACCCTATACTTTCCACCTTTCCAAAAGCAGCGCTTATATCATTCAAAGCATTATCGACGATACGCGATCGTTTTCCAATTCCGTTTTAATGACCTTGTTGAACTCGGCGGCTAACTTCATTGTCATTATTTCGTTAAGCATTTTACTTTGCGCCACCAACCTGTTAGCCGTCGTCGTCATTCTGGCGCTGTTTTTACCTTTAATATTCATTTTGCATACATACCGAGATCGCGTCCGGGGATGGGGAAAACGCCTCAGTAAATCTAACGAAGCCACGATCCGCACGATCAACCACGGCATTGGCGGCATTAAAGAAACCAAGGTAATCGGATGTGCCGACTACTTTGAAGAAGCCCTATCTCAGCGGGTTCGAGAATACGAAGAGTCGGCCAGTTCCTTACTGTCGATCAAACTCATTCCCCGCATTGTCGTCGAAGCGATGCTCGTCATCGTCGTCGTCGGATTTACCTCGATTTTCCTGCTTCTCGGCAACAATATCGACAACCTAACCGGCGTGTTGGGAATTTTTGCCCTGGCGTCGATTCGGCTGATGCCCGCCATTACCAACCTCGTCAACAGCACGCAAACCCTGCGGAGTTCGAGCTACGCCTTGAACAAGATTTACACCGATATCCGCGAACTCGAATCTCAGCGCAACTCCGAACGGTTGCCAGACGGGTATCTGACGGCCTCCGCCTCAAACAACGAGAGTCACGCCCCCAGCCGTACCATGAGCTTTCAAAACGAGGTTTGCCTCGACGAACTGGTGTACCGTTACCCGATGGCGGACGAAAACGCTCTCGACGGCGTCTCGCTGACTCTCGAAAAAGGACAGTCGATCGCGCTGATCGGGAAATCCGGGGCGGGCAAAACTACCCTCGTCGATACGATTTTGGGGTTGCTCCTCCCCCAATCTGGAGACATTCGCGTCGATGGCGTGTCCATCTATCGCGACTTGCGGGCTTGGCAGAATATCGTCGGCTACATTCCCCAGTCGATTTTCTTGACCGAAGACACCATCAAACGCAACATTGCCTTTGGAGTACACGATGAGTATATCGACGCCGATCGCCTCGACAAAGCCATCTACGCCGCCCAACTCAGCGAACTGGTGCAGGATTTACCCGAGGGGATCGACACCCAAGTCGGCGAGCGGGGGGTTCGCCTCTCAGGAGGACAGCGACAGCGTATCGGCATCGCTCGGGCGTTGTATCACGAACGGGACATCTTGGTTCTCGACGAAGCGACGTCGGCGTTGGATAACGAAACCGAACATCTCGTCAACCAGTCGATTCAAGCCCTCAGCGGCGAGAAAACCCTCATTATCATCGCCCACCGTCTCACCACCGTCGAACACTGCGATCGCATCTACCTGATGGAAAAAGGTCGCGTCGTCAAATCGGGGAGTTACTCCGAAGTCGTCCTCGAACCCGAAGCCCTGCAATAAGTGTTCGAGATCGCCCGAATGTTGTTTTTCGTTTTTTCCCTATTTTTTGAAGAGGTTTAGCGATGTCTCAAGTGCTTTCACCGCGATTCGCCTTCAATCCCACCCATCCCTTTAAACCGTCCGTCTCTGCCACCCAGCGGGAACTCATCGACTTAGTGCGATCGAAGCTCGACGCTGGCGAGTATCGACTGCACCCGACCACTTGTCCTTGCGGTGCCGAGAAAAACGACGCTCTCCTGTCCGAAATCGATCGCTACGGCTTACCGTTTAAATCCGTTCTCTGCCTCAGTTGCGGAACCGTTCGCATCGACCCTTACCTCGACGAAGCCAGCCTCGGCGACTTTTACACTCACACCTACCGTCGAATGTACGGAATGGATCTCGAAGAAGGCACTTACGACAGTTACTTTGCCAGCCAACGCAGCTACGCCGAGAAAATCCTCGCCACAGTCGCCGACGAACTGCCTGAAGGCGGTTGGGTGTGCGAAGTGGGTTGCGGTGGCGGCGGAGCCTTGAAAACCATTCAAGACCGGGGGTTTCACGTTGCTGGATGCGACTACGACACGACGGTCATGGAACTCGGGAAACAAAACGGCGTGGCGAATTTGTTTTACGGTTCGATCGACGCCATCGGCAACGCCATGCCCGAGGTCAAATTCGATCTGATTTATCTGCACCACGTTTTCGAGCATTTGACCGATCCGGTGGCGTTTTTAAACCAATGTCGGAACTTTTTGAACCCCAACGGGCAAATCCTCGTTATCGTTCCCGATATTTATCACATTGACGAAATCGGACATCCGGCAGCGGTGGGGAATTTGTTGATGTACCTGCACCTGGCGCACAAATACAACTTCTCGATCGAAGGCGTGCAGCGTTTAGCCAGTCGAGCCGGGTACTGTGCCGAAAAAGTCGTTCCCGATGCCGAACTCGAAACTCCTTGGTCGAAGTCGCCGGAACTGTGGGTCAAGCTGTGTTTGGCGGCCGCAACGGGTGAAAATACGACCTCCGAGCCGGTGGGAACGCGATATCTGAAATACCTCAAACGCACGGAAAGTCTCTACGGTATGGGACTGTGCAAAGGTCAAATCGCCAACAAGTTAGAAACGCTGACTTCGCCCGATCGCCTGTGGCATAAAGTCAAGCGAGTCTTCGCCCGTTAAGCGTTCGCTCGAGTCGGAATTTCTCGCCGATCGCACTCTATCTGTGGCGACGGCCGCGTCTCGGC
>NZ_JAQNCQ010000224.1:0-8688 GCF_028368005.1 Geitlerinema sp. CS-897
CCTTGGTGTGTAGGGTAAATGCTTGTAGCCTATATCTGGAAAGGAATTTCGCGATTTGAGCTAACTTTTTATACAGTTTAACAAAAACTCTTGCCCTGTAAGGGTTTCAGCGATTTCTTGCATAGTAAGTTCGGAAGAACCTAATATTTTTGAGAGAGGGAATGGGGAACGGGGAATAGGTATTAAAAAAATGCCGTTTTCTTTGTATATCTGGAGTTAAGAATTTTTCAAATCTAGATTGTTTGCAATGAATTCCCGATCGACAACGAATAGAAAGTGAGAGATGGATAGATAGGCAATGCCTTTCAAATCTCCATCCCCCACTCGAGTATTGTGTCGTCAAGGGACGGCAGTTTATACTTCATCGGTTGAAGATGCAGTTTTAGCTGCTTTCCGGTGTGTTTTCAGCAGCATTGAGGACTTTTTGGGATCGATCTTCCGCTAGTTCTGCTCTTGCTTCAGCGACCATGTCTTCAAACACTTCTCCCGTTTCGGCTAAGAAGCCTTTGCTTTTTTCATAGGCTGTGATTCCGCCTTTGATGACTGCTTTAGCGAGTGGTTTTCCCGCTTTGACAGCAAAGGGGGCGAGAACGAGTAATCCTACGCCTGCAGCAATTCCCGGAATTCCAACATCTTCTAAGAGATCTTCAGGATGGAATGCCATATATTTTAATCCTCCTCGTTCGATACAAGCGAAACAAAAAATGTGAAGGGCTGTTAGGCAATTAGACGTTACGCTTTTCCTCCATTCTAAACAACAATTCTAAAAAAAGCAAGGTACAGTCAATTGAAAAATGAGGGAAATCGATCGGCAAATTTAGTATTTCCTCGACCTTAAGAATTATTTTTCTTTGGAATGGGCTGTGGGCTTCCCCACACTTAACTTTGCTTTCTGCTCAATCCTCGATCGGGGTAGAGGAGACTGAAACTGTTTTAAGGTATTCAATTTCCTGGTTTTTTGCCGATTGTTTCAGTTCTTCTCGACTTTCTTCAAGCATTTTATCGAACGTTTCCCTCGCTTCAGACAATACCACTTTTCCTTTGTCGTACGCCATCAATCCGCCTTTGATGGTTGCTTTAGCGAGGGGTCTTCCCACTTTGGCGAGTGACGAGCCAAAAAACGGGGCTAGGACGAGAACGCCGACTCCTAAAACCATGCCGGGAAGGCCAAAATCTTCGATAAAATCGCCAAGGTCTAGATCTAAGTCCATGATATCATTTACCTCCTGAGTTAGATAGGATTAACCGAGTTTGTTGTTGCCAATCTTGTGAACTCCTGACAAGTTCGACCTTAAAAATCGTGTTTTTGGGTGGGCGACAATACATCGACGGGATTTGAGTTTACCGGGATTTTTCGATCGCCCGTTCCGGAAGCGAACAACCGCCGAGTACCGGACGCAAGCCGTTGACGCCCACCAACGCACTGGAACCGTTATTAATCAACGTGGCGGCGATGGGATGGAGTCCCACCGTGGTCGCCATGGCCAACCCTGCCAAATTCGATACTGTCACGACGCCGGTATTTTGCTCGATAATGCCGCTGGCGTGGCGAGCGATCGCGATCGCCTCCACCAACCCGTGTAAATCGTTCTGCATCAACACCACGTCGGCGGTTTCGCGGGCGATATCCGAACCGTCGCGGAACGATACCGAAACGTCCGCATAGGCTAAGGCCGCCGAATCGTTCAAGCCGTCTCCCACAAACGCCACCGTTTTGCCTTCCGCGTGCAGTCGCTGCACCACTTCCGCCTTATGCTCGGGAAAGGCTTCGGCGTGGATGTTGGCATCGAGAATTCCCAATTCCGCCGCCACTGCTTTGGCACGCTGGCGGTTGTCTCCCGTGAGCATATGCAGTTGGGCGCCGATGTCGTTACGAAGCAATTCCAACACGGCGGGACTTTCGGGGCGCACGGGATCGGTATATTGAATCGTGCCGAGAATCTCGCCGTTGCTGGCGACGTAAATCGTAGGATAGAGGGTCCCTTTGAGGTCTCCGTGGCGACGCCACAAGGGATCTAAATCCACCTCTTCGCCCACCATAAACCGCTCGCTTCCCACGAGAACCGAGGTTCCGTTAATTTGCGCTTTGATGCCCAACCCCACACAGTAATCCCATTTCTGGCGGGGGAGGACGTCCACGCCTCTGGCTTTGGCGTAGGCGGTGACGGCGGCTGCAACGGGATGAGTGATGCGCTGTTCGGCGGCGGCAGCAGCCTGGAGAACGTCTCGTTCGTCGATCGCATCGCTTGCAGTTCGCACGCCGATAACGGTTACCTCGCCTTGAGTCAGCGTCCCGGTTTTGTCGAAAACGATCGCATCGACGTGGGCGATTTGTTGCAGGGCCCGTCCGCTTTTAATCAAAATGCCCCGTCGCGCCGCCGCACTCAAGGCGGCCATAACGGTGGTGGGAACGGACACCCGAATTCCCGTGGCAAAGTCCAGGGTGAAAATAGAGGCAGCCCGCGCCGCGTTGCGGGTGGCTAAGAACAGGGTTCCTCCGAGAAGCAGGGTCGGTAATACAGCGCGATCGGCCAGCTTCGCGGCGTAGTTTTCAATGCGCGTGTCGTGCAAGGGTGCGTGTTGCAACAGTTGCAACATCTGTCCGGCGCGAGTGTCCGCCCCCAGATATTCGGCGCGAAGGTAAATTTGTCCGTCCCGTACCAGCGTCGAAGCGTACACCGTTTCTCCCGAACGGCGCAAGACGGGCAGGGATTCTCCAGTGAGTTTCTGTTCGTCGAGGGTTGCCCGTCCCCGTAAAATCGTGCCGTCTACGGGAACCTGTTCGCCAGGATAAACGATGACCGTGTCGTCCCGTTTCACGTCTTCGATGGGAATTCGGTGTTTTTTTCCGTTCCGTTCGACCCACACCATCGGGTCTAAGAGACTCAGTAAATCGTCGGTTTTGTCTTGGTAAGTGCGAGCGGTGCGATCGCGGATGGCTTCGCCGAGTTGAATCAGTGCCACCATACTCGACGAGGCGACGAGTTGTTTTTGGGCGGTGATGATGACGAGGGCGCTCAAATCGAGGAAATCTACGTTAAGGCGACCTCGTCCGAACAAACTGGCACAAGCACGTTTGGCTACGGGTAAGGCGGCCAGGGCGATCGCCCCTTGTTTCAACACCAGCGGGACAGACAGTCCCATCGGACCGCCGAGAATTGCCAGACTCGCCGCCAAAGCGGGCAGTTTCAAGGACGACCAAAATCCTTTTTCCGGCGAAACGTCCTGTTGGGACAGTTTTCGTTGGACTTGCAGCGGAATGACGCTGGCGCTGGCAAGCTGGATTAAGTTCGCCAGGCGATCGCGGATTTCGGCGTCGTCACTGTTGGTGGGATAAACGACGACGACACAGGCGGCCGCGCGATCGACCCGCACGCGATCGAAGCGATCGTCGAGTTCGATTAAGGCTTTGAGATGTCGTGCGTAGTGGGCGTCTTTGAGTAGTTTGGGAACTCGAAATCGGATTCGCCCCGCGATGGCGTGAACGATGCAATAGGAAACAGTTGGACGATCTTCGATCGAACGGTCGGGTTTGATAACGGACGGTTTCTTATAACACGCGGTGTCCTGACGGGACGCCCGTTCGGGTTGGATGAGTACTTGAGTCATCCTCCTCCCTCCTTGGGCTTAACGGTCGATGCAACGAGCTTGTGAGTTGGGCGTTCGATCGGGCTTCGATGTTTTTAAGCCCGACCGAGTGAGGTATTCGCCATCCAGTCGAGAAAGACAGACATGGCAGAGGATTTAAACCGCGACCAGGTATTACTGGCTTCAGATGTCTCCGCCTCAGATGTCTCCACCTCAGATGTCTCCGCCTCAGATGTCGTGGAATCAGAGGGGTCGGTTTCAGATGTCTCGGACTCAGATGTCGTGGAATCAGAGGGGTCGGTCTCAGAGATTTCTGGGGGGGCCGGCGGGATATAGCCGGTGTCGTCTTCCTTTGCTGACGAGGCTTTGCCGTTTTTATCCTCCGTGTCGCGGGTTCGCGAGGGGGGTTCGACTGTGGGAACCTCTAGCATTTCGGTGGCCAGAAGCAAGCTGGCGATGCGGGCGCGAATTTCCCGAGACGAACGGTTTTTTGAATAGGTGACGGTGACGGAGGCGTTGGCGGGGTTGATGCGAACGGCGGTAATTCCCTCTTCGATCGCTGCCAGTTTTTGTAAGCGTTTGCCGAAGGTGGCGTTTTCGGCGACAGGTGGTAAGCGCAGGCGCAAGCGTCCGGGGGTGTCGTGAACGACGATATCAGCCAGGGCGATCGCCTGCACGGTCTCGACCGTACTGCTGTCCTCTGCCGGAATTTCGGACGACACGTCCCCATCGCGGAATCCCTCGAAATCGACGGCTTCGAGGATCTGGCGGGAAACTGCGGTCGCCAGCAGGTAGGCGGGAAGGGCAGTCCAGCCGTAAATCCGAAGGGCGCGAACGATGGCAATTCCCAGCAGAGGCGGAACGAAAGATTTGAGACGAACGAGAGCGGTTTGTAAGTCCTCGGAACCGATCGCAGCTTGGCTCTCGTCGTCAGACCCATTGGACAAGGGGGCGATTTCTTGAAGGGCAAGCGGCTCGAAAATATCTGAAACGGTCGCGCTTGCGGGATCGAAACAAACGGTCAGACTTCCAGTGTCTGGGTTGGTGCGAATCTCGTCGATGCCGGTTTGTCCTTTGAAGTGTCGAGTTAAGGCGTCGATCGTGTTTGTGTCTGTTGTATCTTTCACGCGCAACCGCACTCGACCGGATACCGCCGAAACGACTTCTACATCGCCAATTTCGCGGTGTGGGTGATGTTCCCCCATGGCATTCATGGTTCCCTTTCCCAAGTTGTCGGTCTACTGAATCTCAATCGACTTCCATCGATCGAAGATTTCTGGTTAAGACTAGATTAAGACAGATCGATAAGGGCGATCGCGAATTTGATGTAAAAATTTACGTTCTTCATACTATGTAGAAAAACGGTAAAAAAACAAAACTTTTTTACTCAATTTTGTAAAGTTGGTTAACAGGAAACGAATACTGCTGCGACTCGATCGACTCTTTTTTCTAAGTTTTATGTGTTCTCAAAATTGCGAGGCGATCGCACCAAATCCGAATCGTGCGGTCTTCACTGCCGCTAACGAGGGTCGTTCCGTCGTCGCTGAGGGCGATGGAGGTGACGCCGCCGTCGTGGCCGCACAGAGTTTGTATTACGTGGCGGCGGGCGAGATGCCAAACCTTCACCGTCGCGTCCCGACCGCCGCTGATGAGATACTGACCGTTAGGTCCAAAGGTCAACGACTGGACGAAATGGGATCGATCGCTCAACTCGTACAAGAACTGACCCGACTCCAAATCCCACAGGCGCACGGTGCGATCGTCGCTCGCACTGGCGAGGGTTTGACCGCTGGGGTCGATAGCCAGCGATCGCACGGGAGCGCGATGTCCGGTGAGGGTGTAGCGCAACTCGGCGGTCATCACGTCCCAAACGCGCAGGGTCGCATCTTCGCTACCGCTGACCACGGTACGACTGTCTGGGGCGATCGCCAACGCATACACCCATTGTTTGTGTCCGAACAGGGTTCGGAACGGTTCTCCTGTTTGGAGGTTCCACAGTTTGATTTTATGACTTCCGCTGGCTAAGGTCTGGTTGTCTCGGGCGATGGCGAGGGCGTAAATATTTTTGCGGTGTCCGAAAAGGGTTCGTTTGAGCTGACCGCTCGAGGAGTCCCAAAGGCGGATGTAACTGCGATTTTTCGAGCGATCGCTACTGGCGAGCAGGCGTCCGTCATCGCTGAGGGTAAAGGTTAACACGCCGCCGGAATGGCCGTTTAACTGGTGTCGCGGGCGATCGCAACTGGAGGAGAGCGATCGCGCCTCGATTGTATTCTCGTTGCGACAACTGCTGTAAATGATGTCTCGATCGGGACTGAGAGCGACGGCGTCCACTGCTGCGGGAAACCCCGTCAAAACCCGACTGATGTTAAAGTTCGTGGTGTGTTGTTGGTATTTCAAAACGGCGATCGCCTGCAAGAGTTCTCGCGTATTGCGAGTTCCCCAGTCGTCACCGATCGCTTGAAAACACTCATACAACAGTTGTAAATACGGTTCGTCGTCGGTCGCAAGAACCCCTCCGACGGTTTCCAGTACGTCGCGATCGATCGATTCAGTGGGAACGCCGCGTTGTTGCAACCACACCCGCAGCGAGCGATCGACTTGTGCTTTCGCCCGCGATTTATCCGGTAATGCCGTCAAACCGAACGCCAATTTCAGCATCAGTTCCGGTTGCCAATAAGGGCGATCGAGGGTCAACAGCATCAAAACCTCTTGATAGATCGCGATCGTCGTATCTAACACGGTCTCGATCGCCTGTCGATCGCCCATCTCCCCCAGCAATTCGGGTAATACGGTCGGCAACAACGGCGACACATCGTCACCGATTAAATGATGGATATCTGCCATCCATCCCGCCACCAAACAATGGCACGTCATCAAAAAGCGATATAAAGCTTCAAAATCTTTCGTATTGAAGCGATATCGAAATTCGAGTTCTCTCGTATCGATTCCAGCTCCTTCTAAAGATTTTGCATCTTCGATTAACCTTAAATTATAGCAATTATCGCCCCCGAGTCGCTCGACTTCCTCGAGAGTTTTACCTAAATTTAATAACTTTTCCTGAGTCACTTTCCATTGTAGCGCTCGAGTTTTAACCGACTCTTCTAAAAATTCTCGACAGGATACCGTAAAGAGCGTTCGATAGTAATAGCTCGGCTGACCCAAACCCCAATACGCCATACGAAACGTCAAGCGATCGCCGTCAGTTTCCGACTCGAGAATCAGCGTCGGTTGTGAGGTGAGAAAGCCGAATAGTGCCTTGATACTCGATTCGCTGTGCGATCGCTTACTGTCCCAAGCTCCCCCTAAAAACTCCGTCGGCCGCGTCGAACTGTGAAGCGAATAATGCTGACTGAGAAATTCTCGTAACCCCTGTGCTAATTGCAAGTCTAAAGCTGGAATATTCGACGGAACGTCACCGAACTGTTCGATTGAAATTTCTGGTGGTGCTAAAATAATTCTCAGAGGAATTCGCGTCGAAGTTCGGTGTGTTTCGAGCAGTTGCGACGGAAACAGTCGTAACGGCCAGTGTTCTAAAATTTGATGGACTTCTGGAAGTTTGAGAGCCGTTTCTCGCTGGCGTTCGGAAACTTCGAGTAGCGTATTTCGTTGAGTATCGAGCCAACTTTGTTGTAAAGCTTTGGCTTGGCGAAACTGTTCTTTTTGCAGCTCCAAGGGAGAAACACTCGATTTTTCCGAAGAGATATCTCGTACTTCGCGTTCGAGAAGAGTTTGGAAACTATCGAGGGCGTCGGTATTGATGCGGGCGAGGAGAGGGCGAACCGATGAGGTATCGCCATCCATCACCTGTTGTACAGTCTTAGCTGACGAAGGGCTGTGGGAGTCGTCTTTGAGGGCTAGCTTATCAAGTTTCTCATTAAGTTTGGCATCGATAACCGATCGCAGAACGGGGATAGCAAATTGAAGTACGAGGCTCAACCATCGATCCATAGGAGGTTTTAGCTTACTGGAAGGGGGGGAGATCGTTCACGTCGATCCTACCGGAGATAAGTTCATAATGACAGCAATTCTCATTATGGAGCGAAACGAGCAAAACTCGTGAAACTCCCTGGGGAGCTTCACGACGAGATGGAATTATTTGTGACAGGCGAGAACCCCAGTATCCTGAAGATCTCGTCGTCTCAGAGATTCATTTTGAAGGTACTCTGCTATCGAGGGTAGCACCATATCGGCTCGAAGGAGGTCTTACCGTTCCAGCATCGATCGCACGAGGCTAATCCTGAACGTACTCTTCTCCCGAGAGCAAAGCGATTTCCGCCCGGACGAACTCTCGCCCTAAATATAAAGCATGGTCGAGAAACGACAACCGTTTCGGATCGGCTTTTTCCGTAATTTCCATGCCCAACTCTTTCGCCGTGCGTCCTTTGTAAACCACGGTGGGCTTGCGTTTCGCGCCGCCGTCGCAAGGAATCGGTTCTCCGGTTTCGGGATCGACGGCCAAGCCTTTTTCGTTAATTTCGTTGCTGTAGTGTTCGGCGCAAATTAGCCCCGCCTCGCGATCGACGTAAATAATAAAGTATCCGTCGGGATCGAGTTCGATAAACCGTTGGGAAAGTTTGTCGTCGATCGCTTTGAGTGCTTCGGGTGTGGGAGCCATAACTATCCTGTCCGTGAAGTGGGCTTCTGTAGGATCGATAATTCTAGTGCGATCGAGTAGAGGGTGGCAAATGCAGACCGTCTCATCTAAGGGACGTTTGAAACCCCATCCCCGGAAAGGTTCGCGCAAACGGCTTCAGTTGAGACGATTCGATTGGATTACCAAAAAAAGTGGGTTTAAAGCCCCGTCCTTCTAGGACGGTTAACTTATGTTAAAAATAAGGTTATCCAAAATAAAGTCCAGTAAAATAAAACCATGATAGTAAGAGAAGCCAAGTTGTTGAATGGGTCTAAGGCACAATATAAAGCCTTAGATGAAGCCATAAGAACTGCTCAGTTTATCAGAAACAAAGCAGTAAGGTTATGGCGAGATGAGTCTAAAGTAGATAAGGCTCGTCTCTCTCTGCTATGCAAAGAATTGGCGCGTGAGTTTCCTTTTGCCAAAAAGTTGAACTCAATGGCACGTCAGGCATCATCAGAGAGAGC
>NZ_JAQNCQ010000225.1:0-31503 GCF_028368005.1 Geitlerinema sp. CS-897
AAGCCTGTGGAATCGTTCTGGCGGGGACTTGAAGTTATCTGAGTTCAAGTCTAGTCAAGAGGTTGAGAAGCAGGAAATCCTTGGTGTGAACCAGGGAATCTCCCTGCATACCCGATAGGGTTGCTGGGAGAGGATGTCAACTGTACCCGATCGCTCGGCAGGCGATCGATGGTCTGGGTTTTTTTATTCGTTTTAATACGGTTTCGGCAAAATAACGAGGGGCGTGGCATCGATTAAAAAAACAATTCAAGGAAACCCCGGCGCGATCGCCGCTCGTTAAGATAACGGGTCGCGTTGGGGTTTCTCACTCTCGAGGAGTTTCGTGTAGTTCGCGTTGAAACCGTCGAACTAGATCGCGGCGAAGTACTCTTTAGAAGCCACGGGATCGGGTTTCATCGTCCGTTCGCCGGGAGTCCAACCAGCCGGGCAAACTTCGTCCGGGTGTTCTTGGACGTACTGAATGGCTTGCAGCGTCCGCAGGGTTTCGTCCACGTTCCGACCGAAGGCCAGGTTGTTGATGGTGGCGTGTTGGACGATACCGTCTTTGTCGATGATAAACAGACCGCGCAGCGCCACACCCGCATCGGGGTCGAGGACGTTGTAGGCCGAGCTGATTTCTTTTTTGAAGTCGGACACCAAGGGATAGTTGAGGTCGCCGACACCGCCGGATTTGCGGTCGGTTTGAATCCAAGCCAGGTGGGAAAATTCGCTGTCGCAGGAAACACCCAGCACTTCAGTATTCAGCTTGCTGAAATCTTCGTAGCGATCGCTGAACGCCGTGATTTCCGTCGGACAGACGAAGGTGAAATCTAAAGGATAGAAGAACAAAACGACGTATTTGCCGCGATAGTCAGACAGTTTAATGGTTTTGAATTCTCGATCGACCACCGCCGTCGCGCTGAAATCGGGGGCGGCTTGACCGACGCGCAGGCATCCTTCTTGAGTCATTGATATTTTCTCCTATTATTTCTCCAGACCGTGACGGCTGCGATCGCCAATGCGATCGCGCGTCCTGTTCGTGACGACTGTGAGTTACGAACTGTTACAACTCTATCATAGTCATAACGATTTTGAGATATTTTTTCAAGCGATCGCCCGAGGCTCGTCGGGCTAGCTCGGTCTCTGTCTATCCTCGCCAGCTAGTTTAACGAGGATCTGACCCGACACAAAATCGAGCCGAGTTCGCGATCGCTCCAGGTTAAGATCCCAGCAGACCCAACTCGAGGGTTTGGGTCGCACGCACCGCGAAACCCGACTGTCTATCTCAGTAACCCCTTTTGCTCTCTCAACTCGGTCGAGCGATCGCCTCCACCGTAACTTCTAACTATGGACATCCTCGAAATTGTCAAACGGGACTACCAAAACTTCCCCGAACACCAAACCTACGACATCTACGCAGAGGACGTATACTTCCGAGATCCCCTCAACCAGTTTCGCGGACGCGATCGCTACCGCCAGAACATCGACTTCATCCGCACGTGGTTCAAAAACGTACGACTGGACTTACACAGTAGCGATCGCACCGACAACCGCATCGAAACCCGCTGGACGCTTCACTGGAACTCACCGCTTCCCTGGAATCCCCGCATCTCCATCCCCGGCTGGAGCGAACTCCAACTCGACGACACCGGAAAAATCATCAGCCACATCGACTACTGGAACTGCTCCAAATGGGATGTCGTCAAGCAGCACTTCCCCATCGGAAAACCGTAATTCGTTGCATTACCGAATCCCAAGAAAACCGCTAGAGTAAAGAAGTATGTAGCGATTCTCACAAAAGGAACCGGACGATGCGAATCATACTCATGACAGGGAAAGGTGGCGTCGGAAAAACCTCAGTCGCCGCCGCAACGGGATTGCGCTGCGCCGAACTCGGATACAAAACCCTCGTACTCAGTACCGACCCCGCCCATTCCCTGGCTGACAGTTTCGACATGGAACTGAGCCACGAACCGCGTCCGGTGCGAGATAACCTGTGGGGTGCCGAACTCGATGCCTTGGTCGAACTGGCCGATAACTGGGGTGCCGTTCAACGCTACATCACCCAAGTCTTACAAGCTCGCGGACTCGAAGGCGTCCAAGCCGAAGAACTGGCTATTCTCCCCGGAATGGATGAAATTTTCGGGTTAGTCCGAATGAAACGCCACTACGACGAAGGCGAGTACGACGTGCTGATCGTCGATTCGGCTCCGACTGGAACCGCATTACGTCTGTTGAGCATTCCCGAAGTCGGCGGGTGGTACATGAGACGGTTTTACAAGCCGCTACAGGGAATTTCCGTCGCGCTGCGTCCCCTCGTCGAACCGCTGTTCAAACCCATCGCTGGCTTTTCTCTCCCCGACAAAGAAGTGATGGACGCCCCTTACGAGTTTTACCAACAAATTGAAGAACTCGAAAAAGTCCTCACCGACTCCAACAAAACCACAGTACGTTTGGTGATGAACCCCGAACGTATGGTCATCAAAGAATCTCTTCGCGCCCACGCCTATTTGAGCCTGTACAACGTCGCGACGGATTTGGTAATTGCCAACCGAATTTTGCCCGACAGCGTCAACGATCCGTTTTTCCAACAGTGGAAAGAACAACAGCAGCAGTATAAAGCAGAAATTCACCAAAATTTCAACCCGCTCCCCGTTAAAGAAGTGCCGCTTTACTCTCAAGAAATGTGCGGACTCGAAGCCCTAGAACGTCTAAAAAATACCCTCTATGGCGATGAAGATCCCAGCCAGGTTTACTACCGAGAAAACACGATTCGCGTCGTCCAGCAACCCGACTATTACTGCCTAGAACTGTATCTTCCCGGCACGCCGAAAGACAAAATTCAACTGTCGAAGACAGGAGACGAACTCAACGTTCGGATCGGCAACCATCGCCGAAATCTAGTATTGCCACAAGCCTTAGCTGCGCTTCAACCCTCGGGTGCAAAAATGGAGGACGACTATCTCAAAATTAAGTTTACTGAAGCTGCTCGCGTTTGAGACTCGTCTGACGGACATTCAGAGTAGACTAGAAGTAGAGCAGATCGGTCGGTAACGGGTCATGAAATCCTCTGTAAATGTTACGAAAAATATTGCGAAACCCACGCTACTTCCGGGTACGCTGCGGCGCGTCCATCACGTAGCCCTCAACGTGAAAGACATCCAAGCCTCGCGGCGATTTTACGGCGAAATGCTGGGACTGCGCGAGTTGACGGGAAACGAAATTCCAGCGACGCTTAGAAGCTTGTCGAAATCGGGTAAAGTCGCGAACTTCGTGACTCCAGACGGTCTGATTCTGGATTTGTTTGCAGAACCAGAACTGTCGCCTCCCGATCCCGATCCGACGCGCGAATTTACTCGGGCGAACCATCTCGGCTTTGATATTCATCCAAAGTACTTCGATCGCGCGGTGGAAGTCTTGCGTCAGCACCACGTCCCCATTTCTCACGGACCGGTGAGTCGCCCGACAGGACGCGGCGTGTACTTTTACGATCCCGACGGCTTTCTCATCGAAATCCGCTGCGATCCCGCCGTCGAAGAGTCATGAGAAAAAAACTTACGATCGCACGGGATGCTGTCCGTAAAACGGAACCACGTCCGACCAATGAGGGCGTTTCCCCTGTCGGTATTCGAGATAAGCCAGAGCGAGAAGACTGTCGGTCGAGCGAGCGAGGGTCGTTTCGTCGGCTTTAACGAGAGTGTAGGGCGTCTTCAGGTTGTCGAGGGTCTGTTGCCACGCATCGGCGGTCGAGACGCGATCGCTTTGAAGAACTGCCGTCTCGCCGGAAGGTTCGACGCGATAAATCCCTGTAAACAGTTGTTCTCGGGCGGCGTTCAGTTGGACGGCTAAATGAATCGCCTCCCCCACATCAGGGTGCGTCATACCGTGCGATCGCGCCACCGCCGCCAGCGTCGAAATGCCGAACAGCGGGATTTCTAACTGCTGGGCGAGCGTTCTGGCCGTGACGACACCGATGCGCGTCCCCGTAAAGCTACCGGGGCCTTTCGCTACAGCTACGAACCCAATATCGAGCCAAGTTTGAGGCGGGAGAAACTCCGCCAGGGTGACGTGTAAGTGAGTTGACAGTCCCCGGCCGAGATCCCAGGTTTGGCAGCGGCTGTCACCGCGAAAGTTGTCAACGGCCAAACCGAGTCGTGCAGTGGTGGTATGTAAAGCGAAACCGTAGTCTTGGGTCATTCTGCGATCGTCAGGTATCCTGTTTCCAGTTCTCGTTATCTCAGTCTTCGTTATCGCATGAGAGTTTTCGTGCGAGTTGTCGGGGTTGGGTTTTCCCAACCTCCTAACATTGGAACGGAGTCTTTAAACTGTCATAAAATAAGAGTAGCTCGTACCCTGTCGGTCGCGATCGAAAACCGAACGGTTTGCTCGAGCCGACCTTCAATTTTTTACTGAGTTTCGAGTCCAGAGGCAGTCAGTTTCGACTCGTTTAAATTGGCAATTTCAAACAGGACGTTTGCAATGGGTTTTTTCGATTCAGAAATCGTACAACAAGAGGCCAAACAATTGTTTGAGGACTATCAAGCCCTCGTACAACTCGGCAGTAAATACGGCAAATTCGATCGAGAAGGCAAAAAGCAGTATATCGATCGCATGGAAGAAATGATGGAGCGCTATCGCGTTTTCATGAAGCGATTCGAGCTGTCAGAAGACTTCATGGCTCAAATGACCGTACAACAGCTCAACACCCAACTCAACCAGTTCGGAATTACGCCCCAACAAATGTTCGATCGGATGCACGAAACCCTCGAACGGATGAAAACCGAACTCGAAAAAAATCCGAATTAAACACTCGTCCTCTCGAGGACTGCTTTAGGGGCGATCGAACTCTGTCGGAGACTTGAACTCCACCACCGGCTCGTTCGCCAGCGCTTGCTGCATGAAATCCCGCCACACCGGAGCGACGAACCCGCCACCCGTTGCACCGTAGCCGAGGGGGGCGTTGTTATCGTTCCCCGCCCACACTGCAACCGCCAGTTGTGGCACGTAACCGACGAACCAAATATCTCGTTCCGAAGACGTGGTTCCAGTTTTCCCAGCAGCAGGTCGTCCGATCTTCGCATTAGTCGCCGTGCCTTGCTCGATGACGCCTTGCAGCGTGCTATTCAGCGAAGCCGTCGCCCAAGGATCGAGAACCAAACTCGGTTTCGGCGTGTTATCGAGCATAATATTGCCCGCACTGTCGGTCACCTGAGCGATGAGGGTCGTCTCCGACTGCCAGCCGTTACTGGCGAACGTAGCGTAAGCCGCCGCCATCTCTAACGGCGTCAAATCCACCGATCCCAGCGGCAGCGAAATCACCGGATCGATGGGGCTTTCAATTCCCAGAACCCGACAGATTTCAATGACCTTATTCAACCCAACTTCCTGACCGATTTTGACTGCCGGAATGTTGAGCGAAACCTCGATCGCCTTGCGAATACTGACCGTTCCCGAAAAACTGCCCCCATAGTTTTGAGGAATATAGTATCCATCCCCGTCGGGATACTTCACCGGACTGTCGTTCACGGGGGACTCCGGCCCGTAATTGCCCGTTGCGAAGGCCGTATAGTACACGAAGGGCTTAAACGACGATCCCGGCTGGCGGCGAGCTTGCGTGGCGCGGTTGAACTGGCTGGCGTCGTAATCGTACCCGCCAACGATCGCCTTCACGAAATGCGTCCTCGGATCGACTGCCACCAAGGCCATCTGGCCTTCTTCGTAACTGTAATACAGCCCTTGTTCGTAAAGCCGCTGGTGCCAATCCCGCACCGTGCGTTCCGCCATGCGCTGCATTTTCAGATCGACCGTGGTTTGAACGCGCATTCCGCCTTTGAGCAGGGCATCGCGTCCGAACCGCTCTGTGAGTTCCTTGACCACCGCTTCCGTGACGTAAGGTGCCTTGCTAGTTTGGAACGAGGTAATTTGTCCCAAGCGAAGCGGTTGCTGTTTGGCGTCCTGCGCCTCTTGCGGCGTAATCCACTTGAGTTCGACCAAACGGTTGAGAACGATCGCCTGACGCTGCTTGGCTAACTTGTAATTCGTAAAAGGACTGAACTCTTCGGGGGCTTGAATCAACCCGGCCATCATCGCCGCTTCCGCCAACGTCAAATCGCGCGCCGACTTGTTGAAAAAGCTTTGTGCGGCCGTTTCGGCACCGTACAGGTTGTGACCCCAGTACACTTGGTTCAAATACAGCTCGAGCAGTTCGTTTTTCTCGAGAATTTGTTCGATACGAATTGCGAGAACCGCTTCGGCCACTTTCCGGCTAAACGTCTGTTCCGGCGTCAGAAACAGGTTCTTCACCAACTGCATCGTTAGGGTAGACGCCCCTTCGACAGTTTCTCCCGATTCCAAGTTCGCTAAAAACGCCCGCAACACAGCACCGGGATTGATGCCTTGGTGAATGTAGAAATGACTGTCTTCGATGCCGAGAACTGCCAGTTTCAAGTTATCAGAAATCTGGTTGAGGGGGATGACTTCCCGGTTAGCTTCGTCGTGAATGCTGTAGAGTAGTTCTCCGTTAACGTCGTAGACGTGACTGGTTTCCGTGGGCATATAGCTACGCAGCACCCGCACGTCGGGAAGGTTGCGGAAACTGATCGCCAACCCCACCAGTCCGCCAGCGACGACAGAACTGCCTAACAACGTGGTCCCCAATAGGGTACTCGCTGTTACTTTTCCCACCGATTGGACGAATTGGAAAAGCCGCACGGGAATTTGCGGTTTTTTTTCTCGAACAGCGTTCGTTGACACGGCGGTTTTCCCTCCTCCACGGACGTACTTCGTTCGACGATCGCGAGACCGACAGCTTGGAACTGGACATACTTTACACTATAATTTTGCCGATCGCTCGAGAGGCGAAACTGAGATCGATCTCGATGTCGAATCCCTCGGACAAACGACGGGCGAGCTGTTTCTTTAAAACACGATGCCCGTCTGACAGAGTTAACTCATGAGGGGTTCGGGGAGCTATAAGTCCCGCGCTGCACCTGAAAGGTCAGCGTCGGGATACATGGACTCCCCTTGAAAAGTCGATTCCCCTCGATGGGGATGAGACAAGCATTTACCATTAGCTATAGTCTGTGGTAAGCTGTAGGTATGCTGACCATGAACTACACCTACCGAATCTATCCAGATGCCGCCCAGCAAACTGACCTGCTGGAGTGGCTTGAGACGTGCCGAGGCGTATATAACTACGCTTTGCGCGAACTCAAGGATTGGATAGCTGCGCGTAAGTGTCCGATAGACAGATGTTCGCTGGAGAAGGAATACATCGTTCCCGCCGACGAACCTTTCCCGTCCTACCATCGTCAGCAAAACAATCTGCCCAAGGCCAAAAAGAAATTCCCGCATTTGGGCAAGGTACATTCTCAGGTGTTGCAAACTACGATTCGCAGGCTGCACGATACCTGGGATGCGTTTCGGAAACGGGGGTATGGCTTTCCCCGTTTCAAAAAGTTCGGACAGTTCAAGTCCTTTGTCTTTCCCCAGTTCAAAAGTAATCCTATCAGCGGCCACGCCATCAAGCTACCGAAAATTGGCAACGTCCCCATCAACCTGCATCGCCCCATCCCTGACGGGTTCAAAGTGAAGCAGGTAAGGGTGCTGTCCAGGGTGCGGGGTACACAATGGTATGTTGTTGTCACCATCGAGTCGGACGTATCGGTTCCCGATGTTCCGCCCCACGGTCGGGCGATTGGAATTGACCTGGGGTTGGAACGATTCTTGACCGTATCTGATGGCAGCTACCAGGCGTCTCCCAAGTTTTTCAAGTCGAGGCAACGCAAGCTGAGATGGCTGCAACGCCGAGCGGCTCGAAAACAGAAGGGATCTAAGAACTGGGAGAAGGCACAAATCGAAGTGGCCAGAATGCACCATCGGATTGCCAACCGTCGCAAAGACTTTCACCTGAAGACGGCTCACCAGCTTTGCGACCAAGCGCAAACCCTCTTTGCAGAAGACCTCAACATCAAAGGGTTGACGCGGGGGATGCTGCGAAAAGATTGTGTGGATGCTGCTTTTGGACAATTTTTGTCTCTGACCGAATGGGTGTGCTGGAAGCGTGGGGTCTACTTTGCTAAGGTTGACCCCAACGGAACGAGCCAAACCTGTCCCAACTGTCTGGCAACTGTTAGGAAGGGGTTGGAGGTCAGAGAGCATTATTGTCCTGAGTGTGGGTATCGAACGCATCGTGACCATGCCGCAGCCGAGATGGTTTTGCATCGTGGACTAGAGAACGTAGTAGCCCAGGGACTCTGGGGAACGGAAACAGCCTGTCAAGTCGAGCGAGCGGATGCCGAACTCGGTTCGGCATCCTTCGAGTCGAGCGTCGGTCTGTCGGGGGTCTATGACCTAGATAAGTGGCGTGGGGCAGGAATACCCAATCGTGAGGTTGGGAAGCCCGCACTGTACCCGTAGGGTCAGCGTCGGGAGGATGTCACTCTGTTATCATAACGAACTCAATTCTAAGCGATCGCACAGCCGAAGCGATCGCCGTGTTTTGAATAGCTGCACCCACACCAGACCCACTATGACTTCCGACCTGTCTTGGTTGTACCGGGGAACGGAGGAAATTTTTCCCCACGTTCCCGACTCCGACGACGCAACCGAAAATCTCGAAGCCCTTTTAGCGAAAACCGATCGCCCGTTGCGGGTCAAATTGGGCATCGACCCCACGGGATCTGACTTACACCTCGGTCACAGTATCCCGTTTCGCAAGTTGCGGGCGTTTCAGGACGCCGGCCATACCGCTGTCGTCATTATTGGCGATTTTACCGCTCGCATCGGCGACCCGACGGGGAAATCAGAGGTTCGTCGCCAACTCACCTCTGAGGAAGTGCAGCATAACGCGAATACCTACCTCGAACAACTGCGGCCGATTTTGGATTTCGACACGCCGGGACGGTTGGAAATTCGCTATAACTCGGAATGGCTCTCGGAGTTGGATTTAGCGAAAACCCTTGAGTTGCTGGGGACGATGACCGTCGGGCAAATGTTGGCGAAAGAGGGGTTCGCCCAACGTTACGAGAAAGGCAATCCCATTTACTTACACGAGTTTTTCTATCCGTTGATGCAGGGATACGATTCGGTGGCGATCGCGGCGGATGTCGAACTCGGGGGAACCGATCAAAAATTCAACCTGGCTGTCGGACGGGATTTGTTGCGGCATTTTGGGAAAAAGCCCCAGTTCGGCTTGCTGCTTCCGATTCTCATCGGCACCGACGGAACGCAGAAAATGTCTAAGTCGTTGAACAATTACGTCGGGTTGAAAGAGGACGCTCTGTCGATGTACTCGAAGTTAGAAAAAACGCCGGACGCGCAAATCGAGCAGTATTTCGAGTTGTTGACGAAACTTCCGTTAGATCGGCTGCCGGAAAATCCCCGAGAACGGCAGAAATTTCTCGCGATCGATATCGTGTCGCAGTATCACGGAGAACAAGCGGCCAAGGAGGCGCAACAGGCGGCGATGTCCCTCGTGGGCGGCAGTACGTCGGGAACTGAAGAAGCCGTTCCCGAGTTTTCCTTGGCTGAAGTGGAGTTTCCCGCCAAGCTCTTTTATATTTTGAGCGCCAGCGGCTTGTGTAAAAGTAGTGGAGAAGGGCGGCGTCAAATTCAAGGGGGCGCGGTTCGGTTAGATGGCGATCGCATCTCTGACGTTAACCTATCGTTCGAGGCGATCGCGCAACTCGACGGGAAAGTGTTGCAAGTCGGGAAGAAGAAGTTCGTGCGCTTGGTGAAATAAGCGCGACATTGGAACGGTTACAGTGGGAACTCGCATCCACAATGTCCAAGTAACGCAAGTGGTCGATGGCGATACGATCGAAGTTCGTATCGACGGCCGACAAGAGTTCGTGCGTTTGATTTGCGTCGATACGGAAGAAAGCACGCCCCATCCGTCCCCGGAAACGGCAAAACCGGTAACGGAGGCGGGGTTGGCCTCGGCGAAACTGGCGCGGGATTATTTTACGCAACCCAACGGCCAGTTGTGTCGCGTGGATTTGGAATTCGATACCGACGATCCCCCGGAGGTCTGTTTGGAGGCGCATCGCGGTAACTGTAGCCGTTTGGTGTGTTACGTCCACCGAGGCGACAGTCTCTACAACCTGTATTTGATTGAAGAAGGCTGGAGTCCGTATTTTACGAAGTACGGGCGATCGCGGCTGTACGATCGCGCCTTCACTCAGGCTGAATTCGACGCCCAAATCCATCAACGGGGGATTTGGAACCCAGACGTGAACGAAAACGGAGCGTCGCGCAATTACAGCAGTTTGGTGGCGTGGTGGGCGTATCGCGCCTCGATTATCGACGAGTTCCGACGCCTCGGTTCTCAAAGCACGGCAATTTCGATTCAACTGGACTATCCCCAGCTTCTCGACGCCATCGACACCCATCGCGATATTTGGGTCTTTTGCGATTTACAGGGGGGCATCCGCAAGCGCGTCGAAGGGGGGGCGATCGTGTTTACCGGATCGCGATTGTTTCCCTTGAAGTTATGGATTCCGACGGCTTCGAGTTCTGACGGCCTGATGTTAGTCCGCGCGATCGTCTCTCGCTATGCCGGACGGGGGCGCGGCTATGCTTACATACGCGGTCGCGTGACCATGCACCGCGGCCTGCCGCAAATCGTGTTGCGGGAACTCTCGCAATTGTCCGACGTGCCGCCACTGCTGGCCGAGTCCGATCCTCGCGGCGATCGGGCGATCGATTATCCCCAGCAATCTGTCTCATAAAGAATTGTAAACTCAAGTTGATAACTTTCTTTACATTTTGCGTTTAGAATGTAGGAACTGGCTTGAACGCAAAATTTAAAACAAAATTTAACAAACTGATTTAGTAAACTCTTCTCGTTTCAAAATTGCAAAACGCCACAAACCCGCACCTTCCTCGAGAAGATGTGGGTTTTTCCGTAAAGTCCTTAAAAACGCGTTGGTTGCTGTTGCGTTCCCCTTTTACAGCAAACAGCAAATAGCGAACAGCGAACAGTGAGGACAGTGGGCAGTTGACGGTTTCTCCCCCATCTCTCCATCCCCCGATCTCCTCATCTCCCCAGCCGCTCGCTAGAAGCAACGCAGCGAAGCGTCTATCATGGCTAGGGAACTGTAGCAAACCCGCGCTCGGGGTAGCCGCGCTGCTGTCGAGCCGTCGTCCGATCGATCGCCTTTACGACTATAGGGTAAACACTGATGGAGCAAAGGGAACCACAATTGACCAACGGCGAGACCGTCAACGATCGCACCGTCGAAACTCTCTTGGCGGCACTGACCCAAGATCTCAAGCATCTCCAGCAAGATCTGATCGTTCAGCTAACGCGAGACGTCACCCGTCTCCAATCGGAAAAAACACGACTGCTGAGCGATATTTCCGATCTCGAAACCCGGCAACAACAGCTTGCCCCTGAAGTTCCCCCTTCAAGTTCAGAACCGACTCGAGGACTGGAAACCGAAGAAGACCGTCAGGCGTGGGTGCGGCAACTGGCGCAATTGGTGGCGGGAAACCTCGAAGACCAACTCTCTTCACGAGTCGAAGAACTGGTGAGACAGCGTCTGGCGACGGTCGATCCGCCGCCGAACTCTCAAACCGACCGATTGCGCGACTCCGTCGATCTCAGCTTCCACCGCAGCTACAGCGGACTGCGTCAAGAACTCGACAGCTACCGCAGCGATCTCTGCCAACATCTCGATCGCCTCCACACCTTGCAACAACAAGGGGAAGCCATTCTCGACACCCTCGTCAGTCGTCTGAGTCACGAACTCCGAGACGAAGCGATTCGCGTACCGCCACTTCCCCAACCGGCAAACGGTTCTGTGTCGCTGCCTCAAGGCAGTCCCGTTGTTTCCCCGTCTCCCACTCCCTCGTCTAGTGACGGTCAAACAGCGCCGACCCGGAGCGATCGCGGCGAAGTTGACTCTCCCGTTACCGAGGTAGACGCAGAGGTTGCCCCCCCTCCTCGAGACAAGCCACCGACTGCACCCACGGCTCCCTCTCAAGTCCGAACGGGTTTGTTACTGGCACTGGCCTATGCTGCCGTTCTGTCGCTGTTTAACATCAGCATCAAAGTCATTCTCAGCGAACGGACGATTTTCGGACTGTTTGACTGGGGTGGCATTATTACGCCGAGCTTGGGCAACTCCATGCTGATTCTGTTTCTCCGCATGGTGGTTGTGGTGTTGCTCATGCCCATCTTGGCGAATCAGCTTTATCCGCAATGGTGGCAAGATATCCAGCAGTTTCTACGGCCGGAAAACCGTAAGCTGCAATCTCAAGTGGCCGGAAGCGGTTTTGCTCTGTTTTTGTCCCAAGTCTTGATTTACATTGCCATCGGTAACATCCCGACGGCAGTGGCGATTACCCTATTCTTTATTTTCCCCGTAGCCACGGTTCTCGGGGCGTGGGTGTTCTTTGGCGCCAAACCTACAGCCATCCGCAGCGTCATCATGGCAGTGATTTTGTTCGGGAGTATTACGACGGTTCCCGACTTCTTCAGCGTTTTTTCGAGTGCCGGTCTCAGTGAAAGCGGGTTTTTGCTGGGGAGTTTTACAGCAGTCGGTTCCGGGATCGCCTTCGCCGGATACGTATTGCTGACGCAGCTTTGCGGGAAACAGTTACACCCGATTCCCTTTAGCTGGGCGAATTTTTCGACGGTGTTTGTCTTTTCGTTCTTGGGACTGTTCGTCGCGGCGATCGCCAACTGGGGTATCGAAGTTCCGCAAGACAATTTCACTGCGTTAATTGGCGGTGGGATTTGGCTTGGGGCGCTGACGCTGGTGAGTTACGTCCTCAACAACTTCGCGATCAAGTATGCCGGTGCTGCGTTAGCCTCGATCGTCGGTGCAGTCGGCCCGGCTTTAACGGCACTGTTCGGCTTGATTATCATCGGCGAAGAACTCGCCATCGACCAAATTGTTGGAATGTTTATCGTGACGGCGGGGGTCGTGGGATTGAGTTTGGAGCGAATGTTCCTCTCGAAGAAATAGCCGCAGTCAGCAGCGATCGGTCGCGACTCACCCATGAAAACAGTTAACCGATCTGGACTTACGCGATTAAGCCTTACCCACACCAAATGTAGAGGTCTACTACGACCCTTTCCTACGACCCTTCTGAGTTTTCTGCACCGCTAAGCCCTCAGTGGTACAGAAAACTTTTCGAGATCGGGGATTGACAAAAGACATAAAATCTGTTAAAGAACTCAGGCCAGATCCCCGGCATCTCCAAGATGCCGGGGATCTCCGGGATCGGAGGCAAGCTTGAGTCCTCGATTCACCTGACGATCTGGGCGTCCACTCTGGCTTGATACAAGGCGCGGAGTAAACGCCAGGCTTGATGGGAATAGAGGGGCGTCGGTAGGGTTGTCGGGAGGCGATCGAAGATCTCTCGCGCCTCTTTGAGACTGTACCCGGCGATGCGGGAAATGGCGTTAGCCCCTTCAAAGGCACTATCGGGAGTAATGGCGCGAGTGACGCGAATCCGGGTGTTGCGATCGAATCGAGAGCGATCGCCGTATTCGACGCGGCGCAAGCCTTCGCTAGTGGCTAACACGATCAGGCGATCGCCCACTTCCAACACGATATCGTCGAGGGGCATCAACTTCGACGAACCTCGGAATCGCTGGTGCAGTAACGGAACCACCCCATACCCGTAGGCGACATCCGCCAACATCAACCCGTTGAGGGTATCTCCGGCTTCGACTCGATACTCCGTCACCAACACCGTCGTATCGTTAAGACGCAGCAAACTGAGAATCTTCTCCCCGAACGCTGCCCCAGCAAAGGCTTCGGCAGCGACAGCGTAAGCACAGATAATTTGGGCGGTGGGAAACAACTGCGCTAAATCTTCGCTGAGACGTTGGTGTTGGGTGCGAATGGCTAAACGGACTGTCGGGTTGGCTTCTCGGGCGATAAGGGCGACTTCAGTGTTGGTAATTTCTTCGTCGGTTAACACCAGAACGCTTTGGGCGTCGGCGAAGTTAACGTTCGGTAGCACTTCTCGAGGGGAACCGATTAACAGGGGAATTTGGGGGAGGATGTGGGGATCGAGATCGGTGTTGAAGGCGACGCCGACGATCGCCTGTTGGAACGACTGTAACAGAGCTGCGACTCGCTGTCCGACGCGTCCCAAACCGACGATAACGATGAAATCCCGCGTCGGAAGGGGCGGGCGTTGTTGGGTAAACTGAAATCGCGCCGAGAGTAGGGCTTGGGTGAGGAGAGCGTAGAGTACCCCCACGAACGCCGTTCCCGCTAAGGTGAGTAGAAGTCCGAAGGATTGCAACCAGTGGGGAATGTCGAACGGAAGGGGGGTAAAGTCGCCGAATAAGTCGGAATAGCCCCCCAGAAGCAGGATCGCCGTGGCGTAAAATGCTGACATCCAAGTGGTTTCGGGATAGTAGCGATGAAACAGTACCGTTCCGATTCCCAGCAAGGCGAACACAGTGATTCCGCAGACGATCGCCACTCGCCACGCGCGATCGCTGGGATTCGACCAAATTTTGACCCACAGGCGTTTGAGTGCGTGGGGGTAGAAGCGACGCCAGGGAGACTCGAGGCGATCGCTCTTTCGGTTTCTGGGGCGGCGAAACGTCCAGCGATCGGTGGTTTCGACATACACCACTACGTCTGAAGGACAAATCTCGGTTTCGGGATGCCAGCAGTGGAACGGTTCGGCGGTATCTTGCCAGTTGCCCGAATGGGCTAACATCCGTTGAGTCCGGCTGTTGAGTTCGTAGAGACTGCGCCCGCACCAGGAATGAGACGGTTCGATTTTGCGGCGTACCACCCGCAGCCAGGTTCCGTCGAGGTTGAAAAAGCCTAAAGTTTTGGCGGAAAGGGCAGCCAAGGCGAAGGCTGTCACGGGAAGTTGCGTCGGTTCGAGGGCGATAAAGTTACCCAGTTGTCGCTGCAAAAGTTGGTTGAGGGTGTCTTTTGCCGATCGCACCACGAGACGAGTATGAGGGTTGAGGCGACGCACGGCGAGGGCGGTTTCGATGTTGATGGCTTCGTCGCTGGTGACGAGGAGAACGGCGCGACAGCGGTGGATTTGGGCTTGCTCGAACACGTGGTTCTGACGACAATCGCCGATAATGAGATCGTCGAGCAACTCGGGCAGGTTGGGGATGTCCCAGTAACTCGGTTGCGTGAGTTCGATTCCGATAACGCGCACACCGAAGTCTTTGAGTGCTACGACACACTGTTGTCCCATGCTTCCCAAGCCACACACGAGGAAAAGGTCGAGTTCGGGGAGTGCATCGTCCGACATCAGCCGAAATTAAAAGCGGGTCGATCGTCGATCTGATTATGGCATTGGTGGCCGGCGATCGATCGAGGAAGGGTAACGTGTTGGGTGCATCTCAATGGATGTAAAAACATGAGTCTGGGGTAGGTTGGACTTCAGCAACGCTGCCGCCCAGGGGTGAAGCGATCGCGAAACCCAACAACAGCTCAATTCAATGCAGAGACTCCAACTTGATATAATTTATTTTTTTAAAATTCCCCATTAAATTGTTTTTTTGCGGTGAAAATTATCTTTTCTGGCTTGTATTAAATTCTATCTTTACCTAATTCATTTGACCCGAAATCACGCTGAAGTTGCTGACGCTCGATCGCCTCGAATAATGCTTTAAAATTTCCTTCACCAAATCCTTTTGCTTCTCGTTTTTCGTCATCATAAATCCCCATACGTCTTTCAATTACCTCAAAGAAAAATGTCGGCTCGGGAAAAATGGGCTTCGTAAACGTCTGAAGTAAAAAAGCAGGCTTTTTAGACGGTATCCAATCGACGAGAATTTCTTGTTGTCGAATATGCTCGAACTCCTCAAAATCTAAATTAAACCCCGGTTTCCGACAAACACGATCGAAGTAAGTGTCGGGAACTTCTAAAAAATCGACCCCCGCGCGACGCATCCGAGAAACGGTTTTCAAAATATCAGAGGTTCTTAAAGCAATATGTTGAAGTCCCGCCCCGTTGTTAAACTCTAAAAACTCTTGAATTTGGGAATTTTCCGAGGTGGGTTCGTTGATGGGAAGCTGAACCCCCGTTTCGGGATGTACCATAACTTGGGAATGCAGCGACGAGCGATCGGTAGCGATAGAAAATTGCTGTTTGGGGACAAATCCGAAAATGTCTCGATACCAGTTGACGGCTTGGGAAAATGCGATCGCTTCGACGTTGAGAACCAGATGATCGATCGCCTCAAACGTCCCCGATTCGGAGGTTTCAACTTCGCCGTAACCTTCGATTAACGTATGACGCAACGAACCCCAGGCGGCGATTTGGCTGCGACGTTCTTCGTGTTTGACGGTGGGCGATTCGAGAAGGGGAAATCGGGAAAGTGGGTGAGGCGATCGCACGACGCGATCGAGAATTTTTTCTAAATTCCGAACCCGAAACGCTACATCTGCAACTCCTGGGGGATGTTGTTTTAAATACGCGGCGACCGAACTGGTTTCGTTCAGCGGCGACGAGAGTAAAAACCGCAAACCCCCCGTTTGCAAAATTTCGGTGTGGGTGTCGTCTGTCGTCTGTTCCCCCACAGCAAGAAATCCTAGGCGTTCGACAAACTCGTCGCGAACGGCTTTTGCATTTTTAACGTAGAAGTGGACGTGGTCGATCTGTACCATATTTAGATAACAACTCGACAAAATCGGTAGGGAATGGGCGAAATTACACCGGAACTCGAACGACTCCTCGACAAAGACAGCGTTTGTACTTGGGAAACTCTCGAGGAAACTTCCCGTCAGCGTCTCCAACGGGCGATCGCCGGGAATCCACCTGCTTGTATTGTTTATCCCAAAACCTCAGAGACGTTAGCGACGGTGATGGCGACGTGTCATCGCCAGGGTTGGCGGGTGTTACCGATGGGAAACGGGAGTAAACTGCACTGGGGCGGCGTCGTCGAAGATGTCGAGGTGGTGGTCAGTACGAAACGGCTCGATCGCATCGTCGAACACGCAGTCGGCGATCTCACCCTCACCGTCGAAGCTGGAGCGACGTTACACCATCTCAATTCAATTTTGGCGCAATCTCGACAATTTCTCGCCCTCGATCCGAGTTATCCCGACGACGCTACCCTCGGAGGAATTGTCGCCACGGGGGATATGGGAAGTTGGCGACAGCGATATAACAGCGTTCGCGATCGCCTGATTGGGATTTCCTTTGTGCGATCGGATGGGGAAATCGTCAAAGCGGGGGGGCGAGTGGTGAAAAACGTCGCTGGCTACGATTTGATGAAACTTCTGACGGGTTCTTACGGAACTTTGGCGATCGCGACACAGCTAACGTTTCGCTTGTATCCGATTCCCGAAACTTCTGCAACCATCGCCCTCTGTGGAGAGGCTGAGGCGATCGCCAGTGTCGCACAAACGATTTTAACCTCGGCGTTAACACCCACAGCGATCGATCTCCTGTCACCGGGAATCGTCAAATCTTTGGAATTGGAAAGCGGTTTCGGGGTGTTGGTTCGCTTCCAAAGCGTCGCCGAAAGTGTCCAACAGCAGATCGATCGCGTTCGAGAACTCGGCGAAACCCTGGGGTTGACGGCGACAAGTTACCGCGACGACGCCGAAGCGAAATCAGAAACCGACTTATGGGAGCGATCGCGAATTCTGATTGAAACCGACGATCCCGAAACTCGAGTTCTCGGGAAAATAGGAATACGCCCCACCTCAGCCGTGGCTGCGTTGCAGTATCTCGACGAACAATTTCGCGGAGAGGCGATCGCTGTGGTTCACGCCGGATGCGGTTTAGGGCGAGTTCGCGTTCCCACGCCACTGGCGACAACCTCGAACTTGCTGAACCTGCGAAACCACCTCCAAAACAACAGCGGCTTCCTGACAATTCTCGAAGCCCCCCAATCTCTCAAACGCCAACTCGACGTTTGGGGCTATGTCGGAAACGCTCAAACCGCCATGCAGCAAATTAAAGCCAAGTTCGATCCTCAGAACCGACTGAGTCCGAAACGGTTTATCGTTTAGGTTTATCGTTTAAATATTACTGCCGATCGATACTGCATGGAGCTTTAATCGATGAATAAACTCAAAACCCAATTCGCCACTGTGGGAGAACTCGTCTTTTCCCCCAACACCGGCGAAACTTACTCCAAAGCCTTCCAACTGACTTGGAACATCGTTAAAGAAACCGCCCTGTTGTTGTGGATGATGTTCTGCTTAGTATTTCTCATTTTCGTCTGGGGATGGGGATACGCTACCCAAATCGGGAGAAACGCCAAGGTTTGGTATGAAAACCAAGAACGCCGCGACCACGAAAATCTATTCAACGAAGCTGGAAAAGCCCTCCTGTCAGCGAGTTCGTCGGGAACCGCTTTCGCGATCGATCGGGCTAAAGAACAGTTAGGAATCGAAAACGATCCCCAACCGATTCAGGCGATCGAACCCCTTCCAGCTAACGAAACGGTGACTGTCACCAGTTCCGAAAGTTCCGAGTCCGACGAGACAACCGTAAAAACTCCTTTAGAAACGACTTCAGAAACTTCTCAAGACAAAAGTTCGTGATAAAGCTCCTCTGGGCGGGAGAGGTGAGGGCTGAATACCGCCAACCTCCCCACCAGTAAAAGCTTAAGCGTTCTCTCGCAGCCAGACGGAGTCCGAACCGACTTTCTCAAAGACCTCGAAGACTCCGTCTTTCTGTTACGAGGCTCGTTTTCGATAAATTTTCTTCAAAACCGTTCGATCGCATCCTCACCCTAAATATGCAAACTCAACCGAACCCCACTGAAACCAACCGCATCCCTGCTAAAAATAGTAATTTCCTCCAACAAAACCCCCATCTCGGCGAACTCCCGAAAGACGGATTCGATTCGCAAAATCCGCCCAAACCGGAACTGATCGACACCTGCGTTCACTGCGGCTTTTGTCTGGCGACTTGTCCGAGTTACCGCGTCATCGGAAAAGAGATGGATTCGCCTCGAGGACGTATTTACTTAATGGATGCGATTCACAACGGCGAAGCCGAACTCGAACCCGCTACGGTTCAACATTTCGATTCCTGTTTGGGGTGTCTGGCTTGTGTCACCACCTGTCCTTCTGGCGTTGAATACGACAAACTCATCGCCGCTACTCGTCCGCAAGTCGAACGCAACGTCTCGCGATCGATCGGCGATCGCCTGATTCGCAGCCTTATTTTTAACCTGTTCCCTTACCCCGATCGCCTGCGTCCGCTGTTGTATCCTCTGATGGCGTATCAAAAGTTAGGATTGCAGAAATTTATGCGATCGACGGGATTCCTCAACCGCTGGTTTCCACGATTGGGGGCGATGGAGTCGATTCTCCCGCAAATTACCCCCGACGCCTTTAAACCCAACTTTCCCGATATCATCCCCGCCCGAGGCGAAAAACGCTATCGCGTAGGAATGCTGCTCGGCTGCGTCCAACAACTGTTTTTCAACCCCGTTAACGAAGCCACAGCCCGCGTTCTCACCGCCAACGGTTGCGAAATCGTCATTCCCAAATCTCAGGGCTGTTGTGGGGCGTTACCCGCCCACCAGGGACAAGAAGCCCAAGCTCAAGCACTCGCCCGTCAAAACATCGATAGTTTTGAGGAAACGAACGTCGATTTCGTCATTATTAATGCGGCGGGTTGCGGTCATACGTTAAAGGAATACGGTCATATTTTGCAAGACGATCCGGTTTACCGAGAGAAAGCTGAAGCTTTTACGAACAAAGTCAAAGACGTAAACGAGTTTTTAGCGGCGGTGGGCTTGACGACGAAGTTACATCCGATTGCGGATGAAGAGTTGGCGATCGTCTATCAAGATGCGTGTCATCTCATCCACGGTCAAAAAATTAGTTCTCAACCGCGAGAACTCTTGCGTCAAATTCCCAACGTTACGTTACGAGAACCTTTAGATGCGGCGTTATGTTGTGGGAGTGCGGGAGTTTATAATATGTTGCAGCCAGAAGTGGCTGACGAGTTGGGACAGCAAAAGGTCGAGAATTTAGCGAATACGGGAGCTTCGTTAATTGCGTCGGCGAATCCGGGGTGTTCGTTGCAAATTCAGAAGCATTTGGCTTTGCAGGGTCGCGAGATTCCGTTACGCCACCCGATCGAGCTGCTGGATTTGTCGATTCGGGGCGAGATGTTGGGGGTTTAGTTTTGGCGGCGACGGGATCGCCATCGGTGAAGTCCATCTTCTCGATCGGCGATCGCCGCAGCAAGCGATATCCCGATCCTGCGATCGAACTTACTCAATGTTGGGGAAACTGATTCGATGTTGGCGATCGCCGACGACGATCGGAGGAGGTTGAGCTTCTCGAGTTGAAAACTTCGCATGATTTTCTCGATAAATCCTGGAACTCTTGATTTTACGTCGATTTCAGAAGCTCTTATCGAAGATCGTATCCCCAAAAGAAGATTGATTTTCGTTAAATTTTGCTGCGTCTGGATGAAAGTTCAGGGTTTTGGACGGCGAGTTTCTGTTTTTTTTAACTTTTTGAATCTTGCTTTTTAAGCACTTTTTGTTTATAATACAAAAAGCTATACTTAATTTAAATTTCTGTCAAGTGTGTCAGATCGAACGGAAACATAAGTAGATCGAATATAATGAAATATTTAATTACATAAGTATAAATAAGCTTAAAAAATAGTTAAAAATACCAATACAAAAAAACAATCTAAATTGTATAAACTGATACATTTTTCTGTCGATTAGCAGCAGAAACGCTTTCTATACAGAGAAGTTTACGCTGTCATCGCCTGTTTTCTAGTGAATTCACGGGGATAAAATCAGTTAAAATTCCGTAAAAACTTCGATTCACTTATCCTATTCCTCTGTTTTATAATGGGATAAAGCCTGAATTCGATCGTTAAGGGCTGGTATTTGCCATTCCGCTGACTTACAAAAACGATAAGTCAGTGGCAAAAGCATCGCCAGTTTAGCACTCGATCGAACACTTCGTTGTCTCAAGAAACGCTTAAAGTCCGAGGTTCTTTCCGGGCGCGTCCTATCGCAACTTAGCCCTGTTATAAGCCGAGCATGTTAATACAATCTAGATTTATCTAGGGCGTGTCATCAATTAAATTCAGATTCCACTTAGGGAAAGGCTTTCAGCGATTTCAGTTTCAGATCGGATTAAGCCTGAAATTCAGTGTTGGCAAGGAGTCCACAGCTAATTGGTGACAGACCTTAGAAAAAATTGAAGCTTGTCGTTTCTTTTGAATCGCTGAAGTCCTCAGTGAAACTCAGCAAATCCGCCCAAAATCTACGTCTTACATCGAACTGTAAACTCGATCGAGCGACGTGCGGGTAAAAATTTAAAGCGTATCGCTCAAAAAATAAGGTGGCTTACTTCCATACTGACTAAAACTCGAGCCATCTCATCTGACTCTAAACTTACGAGAAGGAAGGTACATCATGCTCTCCATTGCAGGCTATCACATTGTAGAGCAACTCTACGAAAGCCAAAAAAATATTGTCTATCGCGCTCGGAGAAATTCAGATGGCAAGCCAGTCATCCTCAAGGTTTTAAGAACTAACTATCCAACCCCTAAAGAAATTGCTAAAATCCGACACGAATGCGAAATTACGAAAAACTTAAAAATTGACGGCATCATTCATTGCTACGGACTCGAAAAATATAACGGCTTGACCTTAGTTTTAGAAGACATCGGTGGCATTTCGCTGGGGGATTTTATTCTTCAAAACAAACTCGACACGATCGCTGTTTTGAAGATCGTCGCTCAGCTCGTCGATACGCTCGGCAAACTCCACGAAAAAAACGTCATTCACAAAGATATTAAACCACTCAATATTATTTTTAATCCCCAAACCGGTCAGACGAAACTGACCGATTTTTCGATCGCCTCCTCCCTCTCGCGAGAAAGTCAATCCGTCCGCAATCCCAACCTCCTCGAAGGCACGCTCGCCTATATGTCGCCCGAACAAACCGGTCGGATGAATCGCGCGATCGACTACCGTACAGATTTTTATTCCTTGGGAGCGACGTTCTACGAACTCTTAACGGGTCGATTGCCATTTTCAGCCTCCGATCCCATGGAATTGGTATATTGCCACATGGCGAAAAAGCCCGTTCCACCTCACGGGATCGAACCGACCGTTCCCGTAGCCGTCTCTGACATCGTCATGAAGTTGTTGGAGAAAATCGCAGAAGACCGATATCAAAGTGCTTATGGAATTAGAGCCGATTTAACCACCTGCTTGACGCAACTACAAACCTCGGGGATCGTTAGCAAGTTTACCCCCGGTCAGTACGATGTTTCTGCAAAATTTCAAATCCCGCAAAAACTCTACGGCCGAGAGCGAGAAATTGCAATCCTCACCTCTGCTTTCGAGCGAGTTTGTCGGGCAACCACCGAACTCGTCCTCGTCTCCGGCTACTCCGGCATTGGTAAAACCGCACTCATTCACGAAATTCACAAGCCGATCGTCCAGCGGGGCGGATACTTTATTTCCGGTAAATGCGACCAGTACCGGAGAAGCGTTCCTTACGCGTCTCTCATTCAGGCATTCCAAGACTTAATCCGACAACTGCTGACCGAGAGTGCAGAAAAGATCGCCGTTTGGCGGCAAAAACTTCTAGATGCCTTGGGGACGAACGGTCAAGTTATTATAGACGCGATCCCCGAAGTCGAATCGATCGTCGGCAAACAAGCAGAAGTCTTATCGCTGGGAACGATCGAAACGCAAAATCGCTTCAACCTAGTTTTTCGGAAATTTATCGAAGTTTTCGCACAGAAAGACCATCCCCTCGTCATCTTTTTAGACGATTTGCAGTGGGCAGATGCGGCGACGTTAAAATCGCTCGAAATCCTCGCGACGGAGTTCAGCCATCAGTCGTTACTGGTGGTGGGAGCCTACCGGAATAACGAAGTCGGTGCCACCCATCTTTTAACAACCACCTTAGAGAACGTCCGAAACAACGGCACTCGCGTCAGCTACCTTAACATCCAACCGTTAGATAGAGCTTGCACCGAACGGCTCGTGGCCGATACATTGCACTGCCCGGTGGAAAAATCGCGATCGCTGGCTGAGTTAGTCTTCAACAAAACCGCAGGTAATCCCTTTTTCTTAACTCAGTTACTAATTTCTTTATACCAAGAGGAGCTTTTAACCTTCGACGCCACCGGGGGATGCTGGCGGTGGGACAACGAACAGATCCAAACCCGCGACGTCACCGACAACGTCGTGGAACTGATGGTGAGCAAAATTCAAAAGCTCGGCGACACCACGCAGCACGTCCTGAAGCTGGCAGCCTGTATCGGCAATACCTTCGATTTGAACGTTTTGGCGATCGTCAACGAAAAATCTCCGTTCCAAACCGCCTCCGAGTTGCAAGACGCCCTTCAAGAAGAACTCGTTCTCCCCACCAGCGACGCTTATAACGTGTTCCTGCTCGACGAGCTAGACAAAACGCCGAACTGGACGGACGGCGAATACCAGATTACCTACCGATTTTTGCACGATCGCGTGCAGCAGGCGACCTATAGCTCGATCTCCGAGGCCGACAAGAAAGCGATCCATCTCAAAGTCGGTCGGCTGTTGTTACAACATACCCCACCCCAAGAGATCGAAGAAAACATTTTCGAGATCGTCAATCACCTCAACCTCGGTGTCGAGTCGATCGTCGATCGCTCCGAAAAAGACAATCTAGCCCGACTCAACGCGATCGCCGGACACAAAGCGAAAATCTCCACCGCCTACGAAACGGCTGCCAAATATTTAACCCTGGGGGTAGAGTTGCTCGCCCCCGACAGTTGGGATACCCTGTACGACCTGACGCTGAAGTTATACGTCGAAGCCGTCGAAGTAGAATATCTCAGCGCCCGCTTCGATCGCGCCACCCAGCTGGCTGAAGTCGTCCAGCAACGTGCCAAGACGTTACTCGATAAAGTCGAGGTTTACCAGATCCAAATTCAATCTCATATTTCCCAGAACCAGATGCAGGCAGCGTTGGACGTGGCTCTGTTCGTTCTCGAGATGTTGGGAGAACCTTTAACGTCCGCCTCCACCGACGATCTGAGTCCGAACGCTTCGAGCGACCTGCCAGAGATGAAAGACCCGGTGAAGCTAGCCGCTTTGCAGACCTTGATGAACGCGATGCCACCGGCTTACGTGGCCGCTGCGGACTGGTTACCGGCGATCGCCCAGAAGATGGTTCGCTTGTGCGTCCAATACGGCAATTCTCCCCTGGCAGCCTATGCCTATGCCTTTTACGGACTCATGCTGTGCGGTGCGTTAGGCGACATCGAAAAAGGCTATCAGTTCGGTCGCTTGGCCATCGAAATTCTCGATCGCTTCGAGACCCGAGAGTATCAGTGCAAGATCTACGAACTGTTCAACGCCCACATCCGCCATTGGAAAGAGCCGGTCGGGGCGACCCTCGAACCCTTAAAAGAAGCCGTTCAGATCGGACTCGAAACCGGCGACATCGAATACGCCGGATACGCTGCCATGTATGCCTCGATCTACCCCTTATTCATGGGCGAATCTCTGGAGGTGGTGCAACAACAGCAGCAGCATTACATCGACTTACTGATAGACCTCAACCAACCCTATTTCAGTTCCTACATTGCCATCTGGCGTCAGTGGGTGCTGAACTTAACCGGCGACACTGAAAATCCCCAACGCCTCGCGGGAAAAAGTTTTGACGAAGACGCGATGCTTCCAAAGTTCGTCGAGACGAATAACGGTGCTTTGCTATTTACGGTCTATCTCGCCAAAGCCATGCTGCTGTATTCCCTCAACGACTACGAGGCAGCGTTAGACATGGCTCGCCTGTCCGATCGCTACTCCGGCTTTTTGCTGGGTTTGATGCACACGCCCGTCCATCACTTCTACTATTCCTTAATTCTCTTAGCACAATGTCCCAGCCAAGAGTCGCCCGAACGACGAGACGTTCTCGATCTCGTGGCGTCGAACCAGGAAAAACTGAAAAATTGGGCGTTTCACGCTCCCGAAAACTACCAGCATAAATATCTATTGGTCGAAGCCGAAAAAGCTCGGGTGTTGGGGCAAACCCTCGAGGCGATGGAGTATTACGATCGCGCCGTTCGGGGAGCGATCGATGGAGGATTCGTCCAAGAAGAATCCCTCGCGAACGAACGAGCGGCAGAGTTCTATCTCGCCTGCGATCGCGAGAAAGTGGCTCGCACCTACTTCACAGAAGCCTACTACGGCTATATTCGCTGGGGCGCGACGGTCAAAGCGAACCGTCTCGAGGCGACCGTTCCCCACTTAATTTCACGGGTCGTACCGGCAACGATCGCCGAACGACTCTCGACGGCCACCTCCACCTCGGCCAGCGAAAACGTCAACGTTCTCGATTTAATTACCGTCGTCAAAGCCTCACAAGCCCTCGCTGGCGAGATCGTCCTGAGTCAGTTGCTCGATAAACTGCTCAGAATCGTGATGGAAAATGCCGCCGCCCAAACGAGCTGTTTACTGTTAGAAAAGGACGGTCAGCTCCGCATCGAAGCGACGGGAAATTTAGATAAAGACGAAGTGTTATTGTTGCCGTCTCTTTCGACGAATTCAGAGCTGCCGTTGCCTTTGTCTGTCCTCAATTACGTCGCGCGAACGAAAGAAGGGGTCGTTTTGAACGACGCGACCCGCGATAGCAAATTTGCTAGCGATCCCTATATGGTACGGACGCAACCGAAATCAGTTCTCTGTACGCCGATCGTGAATCAAGGGAAATTTATCGGTCTGCTTTATTTAGAAAACAATCTCACCATCGGAGCGTTTAAAGCCGAACAACTCGAAATTCTCAACCTCCTGTCTTCACAGATCGCGATCTCCTTAGAAAACGCTCTGCTCTATGCCAATGTAGAAGCGACGACTGAAGATCTCAAACGGACGAAGTCTCAACTCGAAGAGTACAACAGCACCTTAGAGCAGAAGGTGGAAGATCGCACCCTAGAGTTGATTCAAAAAAATCAACGTTTGAAGGAACAATCGGCTCAACTCGAACAGACGCTCTCCGAACTCCAAAAAACTCAAATGCAATTGATTCAAACCGAAAAAATGTCGAGTTTGGGAAATTTAGTTGCGGGGGTCGCGCACGAGATCAACAACCCGATTAGCTTCATTCACGGGAACTTAATCCACGCCGAAGAATACAGCCGAGATCTGTTAAATTTGATTCAGCTATATCAGGAGGAATATCCCAATCCAACCCCCAAAATCCAAATAGAACTCGATCGCGTCGAGTTGGACTTTTTAGAGCGCGACCTGCACGATTTGGTGCGTTCGATGCAGACGGGTGCCGATCGCATTCGTCAAATTGTCTTGTCCCTCCGCAACTTCTCTCGCTTGCAGGAAGCGAGCTTAAAGCCGGTCGACTTGCATGAAGGTCTCAAGAGTACGCTGTTCGTGTTGCACGATCGCCTGGTGGAGAAACCCGATCGCCCCGAAATTCGCACGATCGAAGAATACGGCAACTTACCCCTGGTCGAATGCTATGCCGGAGAACTCAACCAAGCGTTCCTCAATATTATCGACAACGCCATCGACGTGCTAGAAAGCCGCGATCGCACGAGATCGCGATCGCAAATCGAGCAGAACCCCAGTACGATCTGGATTCGCACCGCTGCCATCGATCGCGATTGGGTCGAGGTCGCGATCGCCGACAACGGACCGGGAATGACCGAAACCGTTCGCAGTCGCTTGTTCGACCCGTTCTTCACCACCAAACCCGTCGGTTCGGGTACGGGGTTGGGGCTGTCAATTAGCTATCAAATTATTGTCGACAAACACGGCGGAAAAATTTCCTGCATTTCGAGACCCGATGGCGGAACGGAATTTCAAATTCAGGTTCCCGTGCGACAACGGAAACTGTCAAACGCCAGCTCTTGAAGACTGCCGACTCGTCTCCCCTCCGACAGACGACATCGCGAGACATCGCTTAGGAGTCTGACGGTGCATCGGTGAATTTATAGCCGACGCCGACTACGGTTTTGATAAACTGAGGGTGAGTCGGATCGGCTTCGACTTTCTTTCGCAATCGCGCCACGTGGGTATCGACGACTCGCTCGTCTCCAAAAAAATCTTCTCCCCAGAGGCGATCGATCAACTGCGCCCGACTCCAGACACGCCCCGGATAGCTCATCAACGTTGCCAATAAATTAAATTCCAAGGCCGTTAAATCTAAGGGTTCTTCTCCGTCGCGATCGAGATGGCGGTGAGCCGTTCGGCGATCGAGATTGACCGTAAAAGAGGCGCTCTGATGAATCCGCTCCTGTTCTTGTCCTCCCTGGCGCAAACTACGGCGCAATAACGCTCGAACTCTCGCGACTAACTCCCGAGGGCTAAAGGGTTTGACGAGATAGTCGTCGGCTCCAGTCGATAACCCGATGACGCGATCGATCTCTTCGCCTTTGGCCGTCAACATTAAAATATAGGGATCTTTGATACCGGTTTGCTGTCGGATGCGGGCGCACACTTCCAATCCATCCAACCCCGGCAACATCAAATCCAACACGATTAAATCCGGTTGTTGTTGGCGAAACGCATCGATCGCCGCCCAACCGTCACCGGCCAGATGACAAGAAAACCCTTCGGGTTCGAGGGTTTGTTGCAGCAATCGAGCGATCTCCCAATCGTCTTCAACAATTAAAATTTTCATCGCTGTTGTTTCGAGGGCAATGACGGACGTTCTCCGCGATCGCGCTGTTGTCGTAATTCCTCGCGAACGCTCATCAAGATTTTACCCAAATGGTTTTCTCCCGTGCGATCGGCACCGCAGCCCCAAAAATAATCGACGGGGGAATCTTCGACTAACCGCTCGTCTCCCGTCTCGAGCAAGATTTGTCTCACGTCCTCGTGGGTGAGAAACTTCGTGCGTACCGCTTCGTACATGACGGTCGTTTTGACCTCGTCCCAATCACAGCGACACCGACGCGAGCGATCGCGCCCCAATCGCGCCGCTTCTTCTGCCGTTTCAGCCGTGCGAATCGCCTCCACGACCGATTCGTCCTTCGTTCCCACGTACTTGTGAGCTTGGTAGTAATGCTCGACCGTTCGCCAAACGCGCCCCTCCAATTCGATGCTGTGAGGCGAAAAATTGGAAAAACAACCGTATTCGCGATCGACTTTATAAAAATAAATGGTCATGTCGTCTCGATGAGGAAATCCGCGATCGACTACCCAAATCCATCCGCTCTAAGTGTACACGACCGCCTATTAGGGGCGTTATACGAAATCCGAAAATTGATTTTGGCTCAAAACCCAACGGCCGAACCCCTTCAAATCTCGTTCTCGGTTCTTGATAGTAGAGCCTTTTTCTCAACGCTTCGACTTCGCTCAGCGTTGAGTCCGAGCGGAGTCGAGGACTCAATAAGCTTGAATTAATCGAAGTAGCCAAATACTGATTTTGAGCGAGCCGACCAGTCCCTCTATCCCCCCAACCCTCCTTTCAAAGGGGGGCTAAGGGGGGATGTGGTGAAGACTTCTTGACACCTAGCTTATCGGAAACGGATTGGGTACATCTCAAAAATGTCAATTCATCCGAGCGGCTGTTGGGTTCCACTTCGTTCTACCCATGGACGGCAGCGTTGCCGAAGTCCAACCTACCCGGAGCTTCGTGTTTTTATCAAAGTGAGATGCACCCAACGGATTCCGTATGATTTACCTTTTTTACGAAACCGTCGTAATATCGGCTCCCAACCACGCTTGGAAGTTTTTCGCCTGCGTCAATGTCGGATTTTTCACCGGAACGACGCGATAGTTACTCGGCTGAGGTTTGGCGAGGGTGACAGATACCGTTTTCAGTTCGTCTTGATGGAAAACGCTGACTGAAATCGTATCCCCAGGTTTATAGTCTTTCAAGCGATCGGCGATCGCATCGGAACTGACGCGGAAACCATCGATCGCCAGCAGTTCGTCACCAGCATCCAATCCAGCCTGTTGTGCGGGAGAGTCGATTTCCACAAATTTAATTGTCGTACCGTTCCCGTTTCCGTTCCCGTTTCCATTGACTCGCACACCCCAAAACGGCGGTTGTTTGTCAGTATCCGTTTTTAAACTCAACCCGAAAGGTTCGAGAAACTCAGCTAAAGGCAATTCTTCAGTTCCATGAATATAGCGATCGAAAAAGTTGTCTAACTGGCAACCGGCAACGAACTCGAACGCCTCTTGAAGCTGTTCTGGGGTATAGCCAATTTCATCTTTTCCAAACTGCTGCCAAACCTGTTTCATAACATCGTCGATTGAGCGAGTATTGTCGCTCTTTTGGCGAATCGTTAAATCCAACATCAACGACACGAGTTCCCCTTTCAAATAATAGGAAATTTGTGAATTGTCGCTGTTGGCATCGCGTCGATACAGCTTGATCCAAGCGTCCCAACTCGATTCAGATAGGGGTTGCACGAAACGCCCCGGCGTTGTAAAAAATCGGGTAACATCTTTCGAGAAAATCTTCAAAAACGATTTCGCATCGTAAAGGTTCGCCCACAACGGCAGTAGCATATCGTAATAGCTCGTAACGCCTTCGCAGAACCACAGAGACGGCGTATAGTTTTCGGCAGTGTAGTCAAAACGTTCTAACGCTTTGGGACGAATGCGTTTGACGTTCCACAAATGGAAGAACTCGTGAGCGACCAGTTGCAGAAAACGATTGTAAGAATCGGCTTTTTGGAACCCCAGTCGAGGGTAGTTTAAAGAACAGGAATTTTTGTGTTCTAAGCCACCGAAACCGCTGCCGGATAAGTGTAAAATAAAGAGATAGCGATCGTACGGCAAACCGCCAAACAGTTGAGCTTCGACGCGCACGATGCGATCGATTTCTTCGATCAGGCGATCGAGATCGAGGTTACCCTGTCCCCAAACCACCAGTTCGTGAGATTTCCCAAAAATCTCGAACTCGCGACGTTCTTGAATGCCGATTTCAAACGGACTATCGACTAACGTGTCGAAATCCTCCGCAACAAACGTATTTTCGACCTCGGGAACTGGAGAAAGTGTCGTGGCAATTTGCCAATCGGAATGAGGAAGTGCGATCGCCACTTCAATGGGTCGATCTTCAAATCCTGGTATAAAAAAGAACGTCGCCGCCCCGTTAAAATACCCGTGCGTTCCGTCGAGATGGTTAGTACGAACCGTCAGTTCGTTAGCGAACAACCGATAAGACACCACAATCTCTTCCGTGGTATCCGTTTCGATTTGCCACTGGTGTTTCGAGACTTTACGCCAAGCCAGTGTCGTGCCTTCTGGGGTTTGCGCGGCAAAATCCTGTACGTTACGAGCGTATTCTCGTACTAAATACGATCCTGGCGTCCATACCGGAAACGTCAAATCTAAGTGTTTCGCCTGCCATTGCGACACCTGCAAGCGAATCTCAAACAGATGAGATTCGGGTTTGGACATCGCCACGGTGTACCGCAAGATCGCGTTTGGATTGGTTTCGGAAGTGTTCGGTCGAATCGGAATTACTTGAGTCACGATCGCTCTTATACTCTCATCACTGTACCGGCAACGCCGCCAACCCACCACAAGCAAGCTGACGTTGCCTTCCTTCTAGGGTAGATCGGGTTTTACGGCGAAGAGGCTTTTTACAGTCACCAGTCACCAGTCACCAGTGAAGACAGGGAACGGGGAACAGGCAACAGGCAACAGTGAAGACAGCAAACAGATAACTGTTTCTCCCCTGCTCCCCCTCTCCCCTTCTCCCCCTCTCCCTGGCTCCCCATCCGATCGACACCTCAATTGCCCATGTGTCCGGCGAGGTGGGTAAGTTGTTTGAGGTTGACCAAATACATCGCTTGGCTGGCTTCGTCGATTTCGACCCAACCCTTGCTGACGAGCTTTTCCATAATTTTACGGGCGTCGTCGGCCGTAATGTCGGCCACGTCTGCCAAATCTTTCAAATCGAGGTTGTAAATTTTGGTTCCCTTTTCCGTCGCTTCGCCGTAGCTTTCAGCCAGAGAGACCAAGGTTCGGGCTAACTTAATGGCTGGAGGACGGTTCCGTATTTGAAAACGCGCGTTGGTTTGACGCAGGCGACGCACCATCAACTGCAACATCCGGTGATGTAATTGCGCGTCCTTAAACAGTGTTTGAATGAAGCGTTGCGCCGAGACGCTAAGTAACTTCACACTGGAGAGGGCGATCGCGTCGCTCGATCGCGGTGATTCGTCCAAAATCGCCATTTCGCCGAAGAAGTCGCCCTGTCCGAGAACGGCGAGAGTCACGGCATCTTCTCCAGAGAGGCGTCGGACTTTCACCCAACCCGACATGACAAAATAAACAGCGTTCCCCCAGGCGTCTTCCATCAACACGGCACGACCAGGGGGATACTCGTGTTCGTCAGCCACTGACAGCAGCCAATCGACCGTTTCGGGATTTGCCGCGTTGAACAGGGGGAACAGCTCGCTAAAGGCTTCGCTTTGCATGAACTCGATCGAGAGATAGCCAATATCAGGGGTTACTGCAACAGATGCCAGGGATGTCTCCCGGCGATCGAAAAACCTCAACCCCTACTTGATGATAATGCGACGAACCGCGATCGAGAGCAACTCTATTAGATTCTTCGGGGAACGGGGGACGGGGAGAGGGGGAGACGG